>JASHZU010000196.1 GCA_030042375.1 Verrucomicrobiia bacterium | reverse complement strand
TCCATGGTATCGATGCCGAAATTTTTAGCCTCGCGCAATTCGCGCCGCAGGTCGCGGTTCTCAATGCCGCGGCGTAGCGCCCAGACGGCATACACGAAAGGCAGCTTGGTCATCTCCGTCCACTCCGCGCCCAAATCAAAAATCTCGTGCTCATGCGGCGCGCGCTGGAAATCAATTGCGGGATCGCCAATCAGCAGGACAAAGTCCTTTTCTTTTGCCATCTTGTAATTTTCGAGCGGCTTGAATTCCGGGAAGATATTTCTTTCGGCGAGCAGGACCTTCATCAGGTTCAGACCGGTGAGCGAGGCGGTATCGCAAAAAATTTCTTTGGCTTCTTCCAGCGGTTTTTGGTGTGCCAGGAGGACGCTATAGACTTCACCGAGCGAAGCGATGGCGATACCGTCCAGGACATCGTAACCGTCGTTAAATAAAACCTCAGTGATGCTGACCAGCGCGGCATCCAGTTCGCCGCGGCGCAACATTTCGGCGAGTTTGGAAGGCGGGGCGAAGAGCAATTCGCTTTCGATGCCGCGCGTCAGGGGCACGGCGTTTAAGTAAGGCACCGAGCCGATACGAAATTTTTGCGGTTCAGCAGACACAAGGAGATTAAAAATTAAAACGGCGAAATTAAAAAGGCAGAAAGAAGGAAAAATCACCACTGCTGGTGTTTTTTTCTTGTTACGGGGGATTTTATGTCTAATGTGGATTGGAGCTTTATGGCGGCGAAAGTTAAAAAAAGTAAAACAGCCAAAAGCCGGCCGGAGACGGAAGTTTCCCAGCCGGTGCAGACCCAGGCCCCGCCTGCCGAGGCGGTCCCGCAATTTCCGGCGGCAGATTCCCCCGTTTTTTCGGTGAAACCGGAAGGCGATACTACGGCTTTTATCCGCCGCGAAATCGAGCGTTACGACGGCGACACGGCTATCAAATTGTACCTGCGCGAAATCGGCCAGGTGAAATTACTCACGCCAGAAGAGGAAGTCGAATTGGCGGCGAAGATTAAAAAAGGCGACAAAAAAGCGCGCGAACAGATGATTAAGGCCAATTTGCGCCTCGTGGTTAAAATCGCGCGCGATTACGAAGGCATCGGCCTGCCGCTGCTGGACCTCATCAGCGAAGGCAACATTGGCCTGATGAAAGCGGTCGAGCGATTTGACCCGAAAAAAGGCGGGAAACTTTCCACGTACGGCTCCTGGTGGATCAAGCAGGCGATCAAGCGCGCGCTGGCCAACCAATCCAAGACTATCCGCCTGCCCGTGCACCTGGTAGACAAAATTTCCAAGATGCGGCGCGTGGGAATGAAATTGCAGGAAGAACTCGGCCGCGAACCGACGGACGATGAATTGGCCGATGAGCTGGGCATGACCGCCACGCGCGTACGGCAAATGCGACTGGCCGCCATCCGCCCCGCGTCCCTCGACGCTCCCATCGGCGACGAAGAATCGAACAGCTTTGCCGAAGTGGTTGAAGATGAAAATGCCGCAACACCCTACGAAGACCTCGAGGACAAGACGGTCGTGAACATGTTGCGCGATATGGTGAGCCATTTGGACGAGCGCGAAGCGACGATTTTGCGTTATCGTTTTGGACTGGACGGCGGCAGTGAAAAAACGCTGGAGGAAGTCGGCGAGAAATTCGGCGTCACGCGCGAGCGCGTCCGGCAAATCCAAAACCTTGCGCTGAAAAAACTTCGGAAGATGATTGAGAAACTTGAGGCGGCCAAACAGAAGCAGAACAACAATTAATGATTAACCCTAAAGAAATCGAATCGGCCATTCGCAATGTGCCCGATTTTCCCAAACCTGGAATCCAATTCAAAGACATTACCCCCGTGCTGGCGGACCCGAAGCTGTTCGCGGGCACGATTGACTTGCTCATCAATAATTTCAAGCCCGGCTCGATAGACGCCGTGGTGGGCATTGACGCGCGCGGATTTATTTTCGCCGCCGCTGCCGCCATGAAATTGCAGGCTGGCTTTGTGCCGGTGCGAAAGAAAGGCAAACTGCCCTTCAAGACGCACGAACAGGATTACGCGCTGGAATATGGCTCGGCCACCGTGGCAATGCATGTTGATGCGCTGAAGCCGGGCGCACGGGTTTTGCTCGTTGACGATTTGCTGGCCACGGGCGGAACAGCTGCCGCAGCCGCTTCGCTGGTGACAAAACTGAACGCAAAAATCCTGGAGATCAGCTTCCTCATTGAGCTGAAGTTTTTGAACGGACGCGACAAATTGAAGGATTATCCGGTACGGTCCGTGGTCGTTTATTAATTTGTTCTTGATAGGCTTTTGGGGTTCGGTTAGAAGCGGTGCAACCTTTTCATTTATGGGCGCCATCATTTCCGGAATTGTCCTGGGTTTCATTGCCTGGTTTTTGGTCCGTTATCTCGCCGCCGGGCTTTTCACCGTCAACCAAAACGAACGCGCCGTCAAAACCAGCTTTGGCCGCGCCGAAAGAATCGGTGAGGCCACGACGCTCGACGATCCCGTTGCCGCGACGTTAAGCGATGAGGAAAAGCAGCGTTACGTTTACCCGCAGGTCCGGGTCATTCCGCCCGGCGGGCCGTATTTCAAATGGCCGTGGGAGCGGGTTTATAAAGTGCCGATCGCCACGCAAACCATGAACATGGCGTACGATCCCGAATTTCCCGAGGCGAACTTCCAGGGCACGATCCTCGAAGCAGTCACGAAGGACCAGCTCAACACCGGACTGAAAGGCCAAATCCGCTGGCGCGTTTCCGAACGGAATTTGTACGCCTACGTCTTCGGCATAAAACGCCCAATCGTTCACGTCATGGGCTATTTCGTTTCCATCCTGCGTGAGCGGATTGCTACCTTTGAGGCGCAAGATCCTGCGCCTGCCGAGAACGAACCGCACAACGCCGCCGCCACTGCCGTCACGGGAATTTCCATCAACGACCTCCGGAAAAATCTGCATGACATCAACGACCACATGACCCAGGAATGTGTCGTTTCCGCCGGGCGATACGGAATCGTTTTGGAGGCGTCGTTGATTACAGAAATCAGCCCGCCACCCGAAGTGGAATCCGCGCTGGCGGCCATCAACACCGCCTATAACGAAGTTTCATCGGACATCAGTCTGGCGCAGGCCACTGCGGACCAAAAAATTGTGCAATCCAAGCGCGCCGTAGAAATCGAAACACTCAAGGCGCAAGCGGAAGTGCAGCCGCTGATTGCAATGGCCGAACAGCTAAGTGATTTGAAGAAGAGCGGTTCCGGCGCGCTCGACTCGTACATTCGCAACGTGCGATTGCAACTATACAAAGAAGCTAAAAGCGTGATTATGGAGGCCAGCCATGAATAGCGTTGGCCTGTTTTTCATTTCACTGGTTGCGACGTTTATCGGGCTGTTCATTTTCTTCCCGATTTTGTTCGGCATCGCCCGGTTGCTGGGCCTTTACACCATCGTCGAGGAGCGGCAATGCAAAGTGTACATGCTCTTCGGCAAGGTCGTGACGGTGATTGACCAGCCGGGATTGCACCTGCTGATTTTCAAAATTGGGATCAAGGCGCCGCTGATCAATTTTCTCGGCAAATGCTACGTG
>JASHZU010000195.1 GCA_030042375.1 Verrucomicrobiia bacterium | reverse complement strand
GACACACCTGCTGGGTTTGCTGAAGACCCGTTTGCAATTGGTTGAGGCGTGGAAAGGAAAAACGGAAATGCTGGATGCTTCTCCCATCGAACGGCCGATTTTTATCACCGGCATGCCGCGTAGCGGTTCGACATTCCTGCATGAACTGCTGGCGGCAGATACCCGGCTGCGCGCGCCACGGGTTTGGGAAGTGATGTTTCCCGTTTCCGCCCATGAGCCGGATCGCGGCTGGGAAGACCACCGCGTCTGGAACGCGGCGTTCTGTTTGTGGATGTTTCGCCGGCTGGTGCCGGAAGCCGATGCCGTTTATCCCATGCGCGCCCGCACACCACACGAATGTGTGACCATTCATAGCTATACCTTGAGGTCCGAGGAATTTATCTCGTCCTGCCCTGTTCCCGGCTATGAAAAATACCTGCGTTCCTCGGACTTGCGGCCAACCTATCAATGGCAAAAAAGGTTCCTCCAACATCTGCAGCAGCGCCGTCCTGTCCGCCGCTGGGTGTTGAAAGCGCCCGATCATGTTTATGGGTTGGAGGCGTTGTTTTCCGTTTTCCCGGATGCCGTGGTCATTCAAACTCATCGCGACCCGCTGGACGTCCTGAAATCCACCATCCATTTGACGCGGGCTTTACAGGGGCTCTACAGTCGACCGCTCGATCCCGCCGCGCATGCGGAACGGGAAACACGCGTCCTCGCCGCCGCCATGGACCGTTTCATGCAATTTCGCGATACCCACCCGCAATTGGCCGACAGGTTTTTCGACGTGAATTATCACGAGCTGACGACCGATCCGCTGGCGGTCGTCAATCGAATCTACCGCCACGTGGACCTGGCCATGACACCGGGGGCCGCCATGCAAATTCATCAGCTGGCCCTGAGCCGGTCGCGTTACCGTGGCCGCCGCGCCGTCCCCGGTTTGGCGGACATGAGACTGGACACACCCAATATGGCCGGCCGCTTTGATAATTATTGCCGCCGCTATGGCTTCGCCAGCCGGTAGTTCGTGACACATTGAATGAAGAAGTTAAACTTCATCCTGTTGTTGGCCGGCATCCTGTTCCTGGCCATCCTGGTCTCCAAAATCGGCACCGGCGAACTCTGGCGCGAACTTGGTTTGCTGGGATGGGGCCTCTTTCCCTTCATGCTGGGCGAGGGAATCGCCGAGATGATTCATACCGTTGGCTGGCGCTATTGCCTCGCGGAACCTTACCGCTCCATCTCCTGGTGGCAATTGTTCCAAATCCGCATGGCGGGCTACGCCATTAATTATCTGACGCCAACTGCCGCGCTCGGGGGGGAGGCCACCAAAGTCAATTTGCTCCTGGCGTATCATCGCGGGCCGCAGGCGGTCAGCGGCGTGTTGATTGAAAAATTCTGTTTCGCCTTTTCCCAGGTATTGTTTGCATTAATTGGATCTGTTTTGATCATCGAACGCGCCCATTTGTCCGGGCCGTTATGGTTTTCCATGCTGCTTAGCGTAAGTGTGGTAGCCGGTGGAATTTTTACTTTCTTTCTCCTGCAAAAGTACGGGAAGCTCGGCGCCGTCATCCGCTGGCTGGCAGCCCGCCGTCCCGGCAGCACCGCGCTGCAAAATGTGGCCGCGCAAATCACCGAAGTGGACCACGCCCTGCACACATTCTACCGCCGGCAGCCCCGGAACCTTTGGCTGGCCATTGGCTGGCACCTCGTTGGATTCTGCGTCAGCATTCTCCAGGCATGGTTCTTCCTGTATTTGTTGAAACAGGGAGCGCCCCTACCGCTGGCTGCGACGGTAGCATTTCTTGGAATGTGGTTCGACCTGCTGACCTTTGCCGTCCCGATGAACATGGGCTCTTTGGAAGGAACGCGGATTGTTGTCTTCAAGGCCGTCGGCCGCAGTGCGGCGGCCGGCATGACCTATGGATTGGCCATCCGGCTGGCGCAAATTTTTTGGTCCGTGCTCGGCCTGGCGCTTTACGGATGGATTATGGCATGGCAAAAAAATAATCTGCGCTCCACGCCTGCTACGCTCTCAGAAAAGAACTCATCACGTGCTCAGAAAAGCCGCCGTGAATACCAAACATCATGAACGCATCTCTTCTCCCCCTTCTGGCCGCTAACTGGTGGATATTGCTGTTGCGCGGGCTCGCCGGAATTCTTTTCGGCCTCATTGCCTTCGCCTGGCCGGGAATCACTCTCGTGTCGCTGATTCTGTTATTTGGCATCTTTACCGCCACCGCAGGGATTCTCGAAATCACCGCCGCCATTCGCGGCGGCACCCTGATGCCGCGCTGGTGGCTGGCGCTGGCTGGCGTGTGCGCCCTGGCGGTTTCGGCGATTGCTTTTTTCGATCCGCACCTCACTGCCCTCTTTTTAATCTACCTCATTGGCGCATGGGCGCTGGTCCACGGCATCTTTCTGATCGTCGGGGCCGTCCAAATTCGTAAGCAAGTTGCAAGCGAATGGGCTTTGATTTTGAGTGGTGCCCTTTGGACGCTGTTTGGCATAACGGTCATCCTGATACCCGGCGCGGGCGCTCTCGGCCTCATCTGGTTTATCGGTGCAATGGCGTTGGTTAATGGAATGCTTTTCATCTACTTTGCCTTCCGGGTAAAAAAACACCGGATGCCTTGAAGGCCAGTGATGAGAGACCATATTTCCGTTGACCGGGAATTTTGAGTTGGTCCATTTTTGTATCAATCCAGCAGAATGCCGGTTTGATATTTTATCAAGTAACCCAGGCGAACTATGAAAACTATTCCTATTCATTGGTTTCGGAAGATGCCGTCCCCGGTCCCCGGCCTGTTTCTGTTCCTGCTGGCTGTGACAGCCGGGTGCGTCAGCAAATCATCCACGCAAGGCGTGGAAAATCTTTGGCGCGCGGAGCCACCTCCCATTTTCCAGGTGGGCAAGAGCACGGAACACGATGTATTGTCCACGCTCGGGCCGCCTTCGCAGGTCATCAGCCTCGGCAACCGGACCGTGTTTTACTACCTGATTGAAGCGAAACGCTCGGGCACGATTATCCTCATTATCTACAACCAGACGAGGGAGCGAATTACCTATGACCGCGCCATCTTCTTTTTTGATGCACAGGGACGCCTGACGGACTTCGCCACCAGCAATGAAAAGGTGCCCC
>JASHZU010000028.1 GCA_030042375.1 Verrucomicrobiia bacterium | reverse complement strand
TTGCGCTCGTGATGAAACAAACCGGGGCGATGTTCGGAATTTTTGCGGCCATCTGGCTGGCGCATGGGGAATACATCTCTGGCCAGAAATCGTATCGCCGGCTTATGACACGGCTCGGCTGGCTTGCTTTGGGCGGTTTACTGCCCTTTGCATTGACGTGCACGCTCATCGCATCTGCGGGCGATTTGCCCCAGTTTTGGCTGTGGACTTTTAAATATGCCGGAGCCCATGCCAGCGTCATCACCTTTGCACAGAGCATGGAAACCGCCGCCGGTGTCTTTGGACAATTGCTTGCCGCCGCGCCGGCATTATGGATGCTCGCACTGGCCGGCGTCGTCCTGCTTTTTTTCGCGTCCTCTCTGGATCAATGGCGGTTTTTTATTTTAAGTTTTCTGCTTTTTTCCGTCGCCGCTGTATATCCGGGCTGGCGCGGACATTATTTTATTCAAATGTTCCCGGCTATGGGATTGCTGGCAGGAGTCGCCTTCCACGCGGCGCGGCCTCTTTTGGAACAATTGAAAATCGCTTTCCCTCCGCAAATTATTATCGGCCTTATCTTCCTTGTGGCCATCATCAGTCCGTTATTTCAGTGGGAAGACATTTATTTCACGCTGACGCCCGTCCAGACCGTCCGCGCGATTTATGGCACGAACCCGTTTCCGGAATCGGTGGAGGTTGGGCGTTACCTGGCGGAGCATTGTCCGCCGGATGGCCGGATCGCCGTGCTCGGCTCCGAGCCGCAAATTTATTTTTACAGCCGGCGCCGCGCGGCCACCGCCTACATCTCAGCCTACCCATTAATGGAGCCTCAACCGTATGCGTTGACGATGCAAAAAGAACTGATTCACCAGGTCGAAAGCGCCAATCCCGATTATGTTGTTTTTGTTCACGTTGCCGGTTCATGGCTGCAATATTCTGACTCCAACCCGTTCATCTTCCAGTGGTTTCAGAATTACCAAAACCGGCACCTGAGATTGGTTGGGCTCGTTGAAATTCCCACAGACGGCCCCACCGTCTACCGCTGGTTTGAAGGCAATCAGACCAATGTCCAAACGACCGCCGAATTTTGGCTCGCCGTCTTTCAAAAGCGATGAATGTTGTTCCCGCAAATTTATTTCTCGAAACGGCGCGCCTGTATTTTCGCCAATTTCAGGAAAACGATGCGCTATTACTTTTCGAATTGGACAGCGATCCCGAAGTGATGCGCTTCATTTCAAAAGGAAAACCCACGCCCTTCGCAAAAATCCGGGGCGAAATCATCCCGAAATTTTTAAATTATTATCGGCAATCGCCGCCGCAGGGTTTTTGGGCGGCACATTTGCGCGAGACCAACGATTTCATCGGCTGGTTTCATCTGCGTCCCAGCACGCTGCCCGTGCCGGAAACGGAACTGGGTTATCGCCTCAAGCGCAGCGCCTGGGGACGCGGGCTGGCCACGGAAGGCTCGCAGGCTTTGCTGGAGAGGGCCTTCCGGGAATGGGGTTATGACAAAGTTTGCGCGCACACCATGGCTGATAACCTCGCCTCGCGCCGCGTCATGGAAAAAGTCGGGTTACGATTCGAATGCGATTTCCATTACAAGGCCGACATGCTGCACGGCTGGGTGGAACAGGATGAGCGCCGCGCGGTGAAATATTCCATCAAGCGCGCAGAGTATCTGCGCCATTCATCGGGAAGAAATAGGGCGGCATGAATCGTTTTCAATCTGTCCTTGCCGCAAACCTGGCCGCGATGCTCGTCGCGGCAGCAGCTTTTGCCGGGCCGCCATTGATTACTGATGACCCGGATACCCCCGGCCCGAATAATTGGGAAATTGAAGACTCCATCATTTCACAATATGCCGGTCATGTGTGGCAGCTCCAGGCGCCGTTTCTGGATAATAATTATGGCGTCGGCGACCATATCGAATTGACCTACCAGGTCGGATGGAATGTCGTTGTGCCGGACAATGGCGGCGCGATCAGCGGTCTCGGAGATTCCCTCGCTGGCATCAAATGGCGTTTTTTGGATCAGGACAAATCCTGGCTCGATGTCTCGGTCTATCCGCAAGTGCAATTCAATAATCCCACATCCTCTGCCGGACGCGGGGTGGCGCCTGAAGGCACAAGCGTTATTTTGCCCTTCGAAATCGGTCACAAATGGGGGCGGCTGGATGTCTATACGGAGCCCGGTTTCACGTGGAACCAGCGGGGTTTGAACCAGGGATTTTGGGGCATGGCCGCGGAGTACGAGCTCACGGACAAATTTACTCTGATGGGCGAATTGCACTACGACTGCGTGGGCGCGTTTACCCAGAATGAACTGCTTTTCAACATTGGTTTTTCGCAGACGCTCACGAGCCATCTCGCTTTGATCGGCTCGGCTGGCCGCGCCATTTTTGGCCCGTCGAATTCCGCGCCGATTTTTATGAGCTATCTGGGGCTTGAGATTACATTTTAATTGGGCGGTAAATGTGCTAGGCTGGCTTTGTGAGTTTTGTCGCTGAATTTAATGCCCTCGCGCCGGAAACATTAGTCCGGCGTTCGCTGGCCGCCACGCCGGCGGCTGTCCAAAACAGTTTGGTAAAAGGCAAGCTGTCGCTAAACGATTTCGCCTGCCTCATCTCGCCCGCCGCGGCGGAATTCCTGGAGCAACTATCCGTCCGGTCGCAAAAGTTGACCCAGCAGCGGTTCGGCAAAGTCGTCCGCCTCTTCGCGCCGCTCTATCTTTCTAACGAGTGCATCAACAATTGCTCTTACTGCGGCTTTTCCCGCGATAACGCCATCCTGCGTGTCACACTTTCCGTCGAGGAAGTTTTACGCGAGGCGCGCGCCTTGCGCGAACAGGGGTTCCGTAACATCCTGCTCGTGGCAGGCGAACATCCGAAATTCGTTTCCAACAATTATCTGCGCGATTGCGTTGCCGCCTTGCACGAGGAAAATCCCTCGGTCTCGCTCGAAGTGGGGCCGATGGAAACGGAGGAGTATTGCCCGCTTGTCGCGGCCGGCGCGGATGGCCTGGTCGTTTACCAGGAGACTTACGATCGCAAAGTGTACGCGGATATGCACACTGCGGGGCCCAAGAGAAATTTCGATTGGCGGCTCGAAACACCCGAGCGCGCCTACACTGCCGGTTTTCGCCGCCTGGGCATCAGCGCGTTGTACGGGCTGGCCGATTGGCGCTACGAGGCGATTTGTGTCGCCGCGCACGCGGAATATTTGCTGCGCCATTGCTGGAAAGCGCAGGTGACTATTTCTCTGCCGCGCCTGCGCCCCTGCGCCGGCGAATTTCAGCCGCTCACACACATTTCCGACCGCGAGCTCGCGCAACTCATCTGCGCCTTCCGACTCATGTTTCCTGATGCGGGGATTGTGCTGTCCACCCGCGAGTCCGCCAAGTTGCGCAACGGTCTTATTCCGCTGGGCATCACCCTGATGAGTGCGGGCAGCCATACCGAACCCGGCGGCTATACCGGCGCGGGCCGGGAGAAGCTGCATCAAACCGTCCGCGGCAGAATCATCGAGGAAGGCGCGAGCGAATGGGCCAATGGCAACGCCCATGCCACCGGGCAATTTGAAGTCTCCGACGACCGTTCGCCGCAGGAAGTTGCGCACCTGATTCAGAAACTCGGTTACGAACCGGTCTGGAAGGACTGGGACACCGCGCTGGCCAGCTCATGAACCCCGTCATCATCGCCAATGGCAAGCCCATCGCCGCGCAGCTTCCCTGTTCCATTGAGGAGTTTCTGGTGGCGCAAAATCTTTTACCGCGCAGTGTCGTCGTGGAGCACAACGGCAACGCCGTGGCGCCGTCGGAATTTTTCAAACGCCAATTGAAAGCCGGGGACAAACTGGAAATTGTGAAAATCGTCGCCGGCGGATGAGGTGCGAAACCACGTTTTACTTTTTGACGTTTCCGGTTCGGCGCCTTTGCGATACCCTTATTTCACTATGGATTTCCTGAACAACTTAATCTGGTACCACGATAAATTTTTAGGCATTGAATGGAGTATTTGGAAGGCGATTGGCCTGACAGGCACCGCCGTTTTTTTCTCGCGCTTTTTGGTGCAATGGTATGCGACGGAGAAAAAGGGCAAGGTTGTCGTCCCTGAAATTTTTTGGTGGTTAAGCCTGGCCGGCACGCTCCTGCTGCTGGCTTATGCGGTGCGCCAGCGGGATTCAGTATTCATCCTGTGTTATGCGTTTTCCTGGATTCCCTACGCGCGGAATTTGGTCATCCACTATCGATACGAGAAGGCGCACATAGACTGTGCGGCCTGCGGGAGCAGAGTCCCTCCCCATTCAAATTTTTGCCCGCATTGCGGGGCGAAACTGGCCTCGACTATTTTGTCGGCGTAGTGCCCGGTCTCCAGCCATACTTCATGAGCACTGGCTGGAAGCTCGGGTGCGTGTTCGCATAATCAATCAGTTGGGATTCAAAGCTTTTAATCGCCTGCTGTTCGCGGTTATAAGCATTAATCACGGCCACGGCTTGCTGGCGATTTTGATTCAAATCATGTGACAGGGTGCGGTCCTGGTAATATAGGAAAAAGACTATCGTGGCTGTGACGACTACCAATGCCAGCAACTGCAGGAATACCTGGCGTTGCAATGACGCAATCTGCCATTGAAGGTCGGAATCCTGTCTCGGTATTTGTGTTTCGGTTTCGTTCATGGCTTTAGCGGCTGGAAGGAGGTTGTAAAGACTGAAGAAGACGCGTTAACTCGGGGCTGGGATACTTTTGGTTGTAAGCCGCGGTGTCGGCGGCCAAGGCGCTGGCTTGCTTCAATTGAGTGCCGGCAAAAAGCATCTGGCTCTGCAGCATGCGGGAATCATGGCTGAGAAAAACCACTCTCAAGGCGAAATACACACCCAGCACAACGAACACTCCTAACACAAAGGTCAGGACGCCGTTTAACGTATCATTTTTCATGGTGGGCGGCAGTGTAGCGGAACTGCACCAAAAGTCCAATCGTTTTTTCCGCGAAATAAATTGATTTTTGGTTACAAAATGGCAACACTAGCAGGCTCAACAACATCGTGCCAAAAGAAGAACCAATCGAACTGACCGGAAATGTAACACAGGTATTGCCCGGCACGATGTTCCGTGTGGCGCTGTCCAATGGACATGAGGTCCTGGCCCATATTTCGGGCAAAATGCGGAAAAATTTCATCCGCATCTCCGTGGGTGACAAAGTCAACGTCGAAATGTCTCCCTACGACCTCAACAAAGCCCGCATCATTTATCGCCATCCATGAAACCGGGCATATGGAATCAGGGACTGTTCCGCCATTTCCTGATGCCGGGAAATAAATAATCCTGAGCCATGCGCATCCATTTTCTCGGAGCCACCCGAACAACCACCGGCTCGATGTATTTGTTCGAGGTTAATGGCAAAAGGCTTCTGCTGGAATGTGGACTATATCAGGGCCATCGCGATGAGGAAACCGCCCGAAATTGTTGTTTTCCATTCGATCCCAAACAAATAAACGCTGTCGTCCTTAGCCACGCGCACATGGACCACGCGGGCAATTTGCCGAACCTGCGCAAACAGGGTTTCACCGGAAATATCTATTGCACTTTCGCCACCCGCGATCTGGCCAGCATCATGCTCGTGGATTCGGCGAAAATCCAAATGGACGACGCGGCGTTCGTTTCCAAACTGCGCGCGAAAAAAAATCTCCCGCCCGTTGAACCGCTCTACACGATTGCCGATGCGGAAAAGGTCCTCGAGCAATTTGTCTCCGTGAATTATGAGCGTCCTGTGCAGGTGGTGGACGGCGTGACAGTTACGTTTCGCGATGCAGGGCATATTCTGGGCTCCGCCCAGGTGATTTTGGACATTGCCGAAGGGCGCAAGCGATTGCGCTGGCTTTTCAGTGGCGATGTGGGCCGCGGCAATGATGAAATCCTCCGTGACCCGGCGCCAACCGAAAACGTGGACATTTTGCAAATCGAATCCACCTACGCCGGCCGCGACCACACCCCGCGTGACAATGCCGATGAAACTATTCGCCGCCTCGTTTCGGAAACGCTCAACCAAAAAGGCAAGGTTATCATTCCCGCTTTCTCCGTGGGCCGCACACAGCAGATTGTCTATGTCCTGCACCAGCTCACACTCGCGGGCAAATTGCCGGCAGTACCCATCTTTGTGGACAGTCCCTTGAGCGTGAACGCCACGGAAATTTACCGTCTCCACCCCGAATGTTTCAACGACCGCATTTATAATTTTTTGCATGAGAAGGAAAACCCCTTTGGCATGGATAGGCTCACTTATATTCGTGAAGCCCAACAGTCCAAAAAACTGAATGATTTGAAGGAGCCGGCGATCATTATCAGCGCCTCGGGCATGGCCGAAGGTGGGCGTATCCGGCATCATTTGAAAAACCACATCGGCTTCGCCAATAATTTGATCCTGTTTGTCGGATATTGCGCGGAGCATACCCTGGGCGCGCAAATTCTGACCGGTCAAAATCCCGTGAACATTTTTGGCGAACCGTACTCGGTCCGCGCCAAAGTCGCCTCGATTGACTCGTATTCAGGCCATGCTGACCGGAATGAATTGAAACGCTATGTCCAGCGCATTTCCGGGAATATCAAGAAGGTCATCTGCATCCATGGTGAAGAATCCCAATGTCTGGCCCATGTTGAAACCCTTCGCGCGATGAAACCCCGCGCGGAAGTCTTTGCGCCGGAATATAAGCAGGTAATGGCGATTTAATCCTTTCCGGCAGACCGTGCCCAAAAATGGCTTACCCGTGGTAAAAAAGGGGTAACTGGTCTAAAAATTGCCTTAAAATCCGCCCCTTTGCTACCCCTATTTTGGGTAGGCAGAAGGCCATTTTACAAGGCTTTTTAGAGCTAAATCCTGCTGCCTGTCAAATAACCTTTAAATATCAGCCATCCACCCAAAAAAGGCATTTAATCTGCTTATCTTTTCCGAAGCACGTATGGAAGGAAGCAATCATCAGGAACCGACTACTGCCACCGTTCAACCGCGGATGAATAATTACAGGGAAAACGGCGGAGCAGAGAGCCGGGACCTTGCTGCCCAGAATATCAAACTGGCTGTTCTAAACTCGGAGCTGGCACAGAAAAATGCCGAGCTTGCGCGAGAGCGTGATTTGCTGCGCATGGTGATTGATAATTTGCCGGACTACATTTACGCCAAAGATAAAGTGGGACGTTTCATTTTAAACAATCTCGCCCATTCCAACGATTTGGGAGCCAAATCACCGGACGAAATGAAAGGCAAAAGTGATTTTGATTATTTCCCGCCGGAGCTGGCCAAACAGTTCTTTGATGATGAACAAAAAATCATCAAAACAGGGGATCCGGTCATTAACCAGCAACAATACAAAAAAAAGCCCGGCGATCCTTCGGGTGACTATCGCTGGTCCGTCTCCAGCAAAGTCATTTGGCGCGATGAAAAAGGAGAGGTCCTGGGCACCGTCGGTATCACGCGCGACATTCACGAATTTAAGATGGCGCAGGAAGCCCTGCGCCTGAGTGAGGAAAAACTGCGCGAGTCCGCCGCCCAATTGGAACGCAGCAATCGCGAGCTCCAGGACTTCGCCTATGTCGCCTCGCACGACCTGCAGGAGCCGCTTCGCAAAATTGTCGTCTTTGGCGAACGTCTCAAGGAAAAAGCCGGCGATCGTTTGGACGCCGAAACCCTGGATTATTTGCAGCGCATGCAAAAGGCCGCCGCGCGCATGCAAAACCTGATTAACGATCTTTTGACATTTTCCCGTGTCACCACCAAGGCGCAGCCGTTCGCCCCCGTTGACCTGGCCAACACCGCACGCGAAGTGGTGGACGACCTCGAAGGCCGCATCGAAATGACCCAGGGCCGTGTTGAGCTGGGCAGCCTGCCGGTCATTGACGCCGAGCCGCTGCAGGTGCGCCAATTGCTGCAGAATTTAATCGGCAATGCCCTCAAGTTCCGCCGTCCCGAGGCTCCGCCCGTCGTGAAGATTGAAGCCAAAATTTTTTCCGGCGTTTTGCCCCATGTTCCCGACTCTCAGCCCCAACAATTATGCGAGTTGACCGTGAGCGACAACGGCATTGGCTTTGACGAAAAATATTTGGACCGGATTTTCAACGTTTTTCAGCGGTTACACACGCGCAATGAATACGAAGGTACGGGGATGGGTCTGGCCATTGCGCGGAAAATTGTCCTCTATCATGGCGGTGCCATTACCGCCAAAAGCAAGCCCGGGGAGGGTTCCACTTTTATCGTCACACTGCCTGCTGCGCACCCCAAACCAAATCACAACGGACATTAACCAAATACAAATATGAAAAAGGAAGGAAAAATGATAACTATAGTCCTCGCCGATGACGACCCGGACGATCGCAAGCTCACCCAGGATGCGTTCATGGAAAACCGCCTGGCGAATGACTTTCACACCGTGGAAGACGGCGAGGAGCTCATGGATTATTTGCGCCGTCGCGACAAATACGAATCCCTCCGCGACGAGCCTCTGCCCGGGCTAATCCTGTTGGACCTCAATATGCCCCGCAAAGACGGGCGCGAAGCCCTCAAGGAAATCAAGGCCGATCCCGAGTTGCGCCGCATCCCTATCGTCGTACTGACCACCTCCAAGGCCGAGGAAGACATCCTCCGCAGTTACGATTTGGGAGTGAATTCCTACGTCACCAAGCCGGTCACCTTCAAATCACTGGTTGAACTTATCAAAGTCCTCGGGCGTTACTGGTTCGAGGTGGTCGAACTGCCGCCGGATGAAAACTGAACAGTATGCCCGCCGGCCCCATAAAAGTCCTGCTTGTGGACGATGATGAAGATGATTTTCTCATCACGCGCGATTTGCTTCAAAAAATCCGCGACCGCCGGCATCAACTCGATTGGGTCAATAATTACGAAGACGGCCTGGCGGCCGTCAAAAAAGGCGAGCACGATCTTTGCCTCCTGGATTATCGCCTGGGCGAGCGCACCGGCCTCGAGTTGTTGCGCGAATCACAAGCTTTCAAGGGCCGTCCGCCCATGATCCTGCTGACGGGGCAGGGCGACCAGGAAATTGACCTGGAAGCCATGCGGGCCGGCGCGGCGGATTACTTGGTCAAAGGCCGGCTTTCCGCCGATGGCCTGGAGCGCTCCATCCGGTATGCGATCGAACGCAAGCGCGCCCAGGAAACCCTCCGCCAGGAACGCGATTTCATCAGCCGTATTATGGAAACCAGCCCGTCGGGCATCGTGGTGACGGACTGCGAGGGAAAAATCACCTTTGCCAATCCCCGCGCCCGGGACGTCCTCCAACTCGCCAAATATTCCGGGGAAACCGCCAATGTCCTGACTTGGCGCGTTGCCGACCTCGACGGCAACCCCGTTTCCGGCCAGGTTTCCCTTTTGAAAAATGTGCTGGTGTCTGGCGAACCGGCTTTGGATCTCCACCATGTCATTGAATTTCCCGAGGGCCAGCGCGCGGTGCTTTCCACCAATGCCACGCCGCTCTTCAATACCGAAGGGCGCATCGATGGCATGATTGTGGCCGTAGAAGACGTGACCCAGCGCCTCGCGCTGGAGACGCAATTGCGCCAGTCGCAAAAAATGGATTCACTTGGGCAGCTCGCCGCCGGCGTGGCGCACGACATCAACAATGTCCTGACGATTATCCAGGGGCATGCCGGGCTGTTGCAGAGCGGCGCGCAGCCGGATTCCCTCGCCGCCAAATCGGCATCCCAAATTGCCGCCGCTTCCGAACGCGCCGCCGGTTTCATCCGGCACTTGCTCGCATTCAGCCGCAAACAGATTTACCGCACCAAAATCCTCGACCTTAACTCCGTGCTTCACAATCTCGAATCCCTCCTTCCCAGGATGCTCGGCAGCCATATCACGCTGGAGACGCATTACGGCGCGCAACTGCCGCATATCGCCGCCGACACCGCGCTCGTGGAACAAATCATCATGAACCTGGCCATTAATTCCCGTGACGCCATGCCCAGCGGCGGCAAGCTGATGATTAAAACCTCCGCAGTTGATTTGGACGTCGTTTCCGTGCGTCGCCATCCCGAGGGACGGCTCGGCCGTTTTGTTTGCCTCACCGTCACGGATACCGGTTGTGGCATCGAGCCGTCGCTGATTCGCCGGATTTTTGAGCCGTTCTTTACGACCAAGGAAGTCGGCAAAGGGACCGGCTTGGGCCTGGCCACCGTCTATGCCGTTGTCAAACAACATCACGGATGGATCGAAGTCCAAAGCGAAATCGGGGCCGGCGCTACTTTTAAAATCTATTTGCCCGCTTCGGATCAAACCGTCAACGCCCCCACGCCTGCCTCCACGCCCCAATCCCCGAGTGTTCGCGGCGGCAAGGAAACCATTCTCCTGGCGGAGGATGAAAACGCCCTGCTCGAACTCATGCAGCACGTCCTGGCCCAGTACCAATATAAAATTTTGACCGCGACGTCCGGCAGCGACGCCTTGCGCGTTTGGGAACAGCACGAGGGCCGTATTGATTTGCTCCTGACCGACATCATCATGCCCGGCGGCATGACCGGACGCGAACTGGCCCTCGAACTCAAAAAGCGAAAGCCCAACCTCAAAGTGATTTTCACCAGCGGCTTTAATGCCGCCATGGCCGGCAAAGACTGGGGCGGCGACGAAACAGTTTTTCTCCCGAAACCGTATCTCCCTGACGCCGCTGCCAAACTCATTCGCGACACGCTCGACACGTCCTCTGGCTCCAACCTGGCTGCGTGAAGGGCGCTATCGCTTCGATACTTCGATGTTTCCGCCCAAGGTTTCCATTGCCAACGTTGGGCCGCCGCCGTTAATGGATCCTTTAAGCGTGTCGTTGGCAAAATGGCTTTCCGGCTGCACCGGAAAATCCGTGCTGATGGAACCTCCATCCGTTTGGGCGTCAAAAGTGACCGCGGCGGTTTCCGGCATCCGGGCAGTGACATTGCCGCCGGTGGTATGAAGCTCGCAATCTGCCGTCGGCGCGGCGGCGAAATCGGTGGAGATCGAGCCGCCTTGCGTGGTCGCATGAATGGCCGGGCCGGTAAATTCTTCGACATTTATATTGCCGCCCATCGTCTCCAACCGCAGCCCGCCTTTGCAGCCCGTGGCGTGAATATCACCGCCCACGGTATATCCGTCCACGTCTCCGCCGATGTCCTGGCAATCCAATTTGCCGCCCATGGTCTTGAGATGCACATCGTTTTCTAGGCGGGCGATGTCCACATCGCCGCCGGTCGTTTCCACTTGCGGTTCAAATTTTCGCGGCACTGTGATCTCATAATGAACATTCAAATTGGGTTTGTTGCCAAAAAACCCAGTAAGGCTCGGAGGATTTTGGGCGGTGATGGAAACGCCATTCTGATCCTGTTCCAGAATGACATGTTCTTCTTTCAAAATTTCGGCAGCATCAGAATCACTCGCATTGCTGACCTCGCGTTGCACCCGGATTACGACCGTTGATTCGTCAGAACCGGTAATATGCACATCGCCCCGGTCCACGTTTATCGTCAATTTTCCGTCCGGTTCAACCGTAAATGATTTGGAGTAATCAGTCGCGTCTCCAACATCGTACTCATAACTCACGCCAGCTGACATCGACCAGGAGTTGTCTGGCGAGACTACGACAGGCCCATAATGAACTTTTTCTATCGGTTCGGGATATTTGGTTAAGACAATATTTGTGTTATCAGTGCTGTTGGAAACGATAGCTGTTCCTTGATTGGCCCCATTGAACTGCCATTGGTATGCCAACGGCGTCGTTCCATTGGCCGCGACCGCAAGGGTCACATTGCTTCCGGCTGTGTTCGTTTGGTTAATGATATTTAATGAGGACGTTCCATTTAAGACCAATGGCACGGTCGTATTGATAATTGCCGGCGCCTGGGCATTCGTATTTTGCATGGTTGCTTCATCTGCAATCAATTTTGCCTGGGCATTAGTCAGGTCGTTTAAGTCCTGTTGATAAGCTTCGTACGTGACGTGGCCGTCCTGGTAACCCGGCGTTTGCAGCACGATCATGCGTTGCGCCTCCAGAAGCTGCACTTTGTCCTTGGCCAATTGCACATCCATCGCGGTTGCCAAACCTTTCTGGTATTGTGCTTCCACGTGATGAAGCTCCGCCTTTGCCTTGTCGAGGGCTTGCAAACTTTTGAGCGGCTGGGATGGCGGCGGTTGCGCCCGGGTCACGTGAACATTTGCCAGCGAGGCGAGGGGGATAACGTGAGTCGCTTCAAACAAAAAGGCGAAAAGACTTATCATCAAGACAAACAGCAGGCAGAATACGGCCACCGCTCCCAAAATCCATGGCCAGGTTTCGGTAGCCACCGTCGTTTGCTGATTGGCGAAGGTTTCCCGAACGCCCCGCTGCAAGAGAACAATCAGTGCCCAGATTCCCGCCGGAAGCCCGATAATATTACAAAACGCAATCGCCACAATCGTCGCAGCCACTGCCCATCCATAGCTGCGTATCCGCATCATTTCCACCGCGCCATAGATAATGACCAGCGCGGGAATCACTGAGAACACTACCGTTGTGAAACTGGTGTAGAACCCCCAAACCGGAAATCCGATATGTCCAAATGCGGAATTCAACGGCCCAACTCTTCCGCCAAATTGGTTGAAAAGAAGTGTCATCAGGGCAAAAAATAATTTCAGGCAACCCGCGGCCATGAGCGCCACTGCCGGCGCGACAATTATTGCATTACTCCCGCTAGAAGGAGCGCTGTCTGTTTTGGGAGGAACGGGCGATTTGGGCGGCGCGGGTGGTTTGGCCGCGCCAACGCTAGGATGCCACCAGTTCGTAATCCTTCGTCCCTGCTTATCCGTGAATGCCTTGCAAAGGATGAGAATCCAATCAATCGTCGCCCAAATGCCGAGCCCCCCAAAAGTGAACAGCTGCAAAATCCCGGTCCAGATTTTGCCCACATAGAACCGGTGCGCGCCA
This sequence comes from Verrucomicrobiia bacterium, assembly GCA_030042375.1. Next base: position 1,107 of record JASHZU010000028.1, on the reverse strand, counting down.
AAAATGCCGAAAAAGAAGGCGAGTAAAAATGCCGGCAGAATGATTTTATCGCTCACACGCTCCGTCAGTGGCGCGGGAAAACTCGATGGGGCCGTGCCTGCGACCGGGAGAGCTCCCATTACCGGCGGTGGAGTTCCGGCAATCGTCTCTACGTCCGTCTTTATCTGGCTGGCCTGCTGGTAACGCCGTTCCGGTTCCTTCTCCAGCGTATGCAGCACCACTTCATCCAGCCGCACGTCCACCTGCACTTTTTTCGAGGGCGGCGCGAATTTGCCCAGCGGCAATTCGCCCGTGAGCATCTCATAAAAAACTACGCCCAGCGAATAAATGTCCGCCCGATGGTCCACCGTCTGCGGCTTTTCAATCTGCTCCGGCGCCATGTAATGCGGCGTGCCCACCACGTCTTTCGCGCCCGTCAACGAAACCTTGCCCGACGGGACATCCAGGATTTTAGCGATGCCGAAGTCCGCGATTTTCACCCGCCCCTTTTTATCAATCAAAAGATTTTCCGGCTTGATATCGCGATGCACGATTCCTTCGTTGTGCGCGAATTGCAGCGCTTCGCAGATTTGCGGCACAATCGCCAGCGCTTGTTCCGCCGATAATTTTCCCGCCCGTTCAACCTCGCGCAGGTTCGTCCCGTCCACGAACTCCATCACGAGGTAATTCAACGCCCCGGCAGTGCCAAAATCATAAACCACTACGATGTTCGGATGGCTCAGCCGTGCCAATGCGCGCGCCTCGCGATTAAAACGTTCGGCAAAACCCGGGTCATTCGCCACCGCCGGTGGCAGCACTTTCAGCGCAACAAGCCGGTCCAGCGCCGGCTGCCTGGCTTTGTAAACCGCACCCATCCCCCCTTTGCCGATGAAGCCAAGAATTTCAAACTGTGGGAAGAGCCTGGCGATTTCCTCCACCGACGGTGGCACAAATCGTCCCATGCCGCCCTCGCCCGGCTCCGTTCCGGTGGGGAAGCCCGATTTAATCAGGCATTCCGGGCAAAGCCCCATCGGCACGTCCGGCGGCAGCGGCTTCCGGCAGTTTGGACAAATTCGGTCGGTCTCCATAATTGCCGTGATTCGACGGCTATTGTTCCAGGTTCAATTT
>JASHZU010000194.1 GCA_030042375.1 Verrucomicrobiia bacterium | reverse complement strand
ACGCCGGTGCCGATTTGTTCCACCCCCGCGGCATTGTCGCCAATCGTTTGGCTCAGCGCGTCGGCAAATTCCATGTTGGACTGCTTGAACCCAACTGTGTCCACGTTGGCGATGTTGTTGCCGATGACGTTCAGGTCTTGCTGAAACTGGTCGAGGGCACTGACGGCCGAATCCATTGAAAGAAGCATAATTTTGGTATGGTTTACTGGTTACTGGTTTGGTTGCTGGTTGAACTGGCTGACGATGCGGTTTGGCTCGAGCTTGTGGATGTGGTTGTAGGCGTTACTCCGACTACCTGGCTCAAATCGTAAGACGTGCCGTTGATTACGATTTGCGGCGTGCCGTCCGAGGAAGCTGCGCCGAGAAGGACCGACTGGACCACGCCGCTGGTGGTATCCTGCGAATTCGCTTCCTGCACTGTCACTGTGCTGCCAATCAAGCTGTTCGCCTGCATGGTCGAAAGCGACGAAGACATCGCAGTGGTTTGCGACAACGAGGTGAACTGGGCCATTTGCGAGGCCATCTCCGTATCGGACTGCGGCTGGAGCGGGTCCTGGTTTTCCATTTGGGCCACCAGAAGCTGCAGAAAATCATTTTGTGTGAGCGTCTGTGACGACCCGGACACGGTATCGGAAGAGGCCGCGCCGTTGACGATGTCATTGTAAGTTGTGTTGATGGAAGAAGATGCTGACATAGTTTTATGCCCAGGTTTCCCAGCCCGAATGGGCAGAGGTATAGGTTTTTTCGCCGGCAAACGCGCCGGATGGCGCATTGGCAATGGCAAGCTCAGGAACCATTTCCGTTGCCGTTTTTTGCTGGTTTTGGAACGCCTCGTTGCCTGACCCGTTGCCCGAAGCTGCGTCATCGCCCAATGGCGCCAAGTCGATCCCTTTTTGGTTTAAACGCTGTTGCAGGTCTGACCATTGCTGGTTCAAGTGATTGAAATCACCTTGTTGCAAGGTCGCCTGCACTTCCACTTTGCCGCCCTGTTGCCGCAGTTCGAGGGACAACTGCGTTCCTGCATCTGGCTTGATGACCACCTGCATGGAGCTGTTCCCGGAATCACTCAGGCGCGTTGCATTGAGCGTGACCATGTCCTGCGTCCGCTCCAACACCCGGCTACGCGCGTCCGCAGGCGTCGAAACAGCGACCGGCTGCGCTGACGCCGCGGAAACGGCTGCTGCGCTGCCGGTCGTTTGCGCATTGGCCGCAACCGTTGCCGTCGCCTGTTCCTCATGAGGCGAAACCACGGAGGGCGAATCTGCGCGCGTGACGGAAACAGCATTACCCGGCAAAACTTTCTCCATTTGCCCGGCAATTTTGTTCGTTTTTTCCGCCTGATTCATCGTCATATCCTGTTTAGCAATGGATGTGCCATGAGCATCAGGCAGTTGCGATTGCGCGGCGCCGCTATTCGAAGCCACCCCGGTGGAAGCCTGGTTGCCCGCATCATCTGCAGCCTTGGCATCGCCCGCATCTCCCCCTGCAGAATCATCCGCCGTCGAAGCCGATGAATCTTTTGTCGCCGCCGGATTCCCATGAACTGGGATAGAAATTGCCGGGGCTGTCGGCGCCGGATCCTTTTGCGCCGCCTGATTTTCAGAAACGTCCGCCGTTGAAACTTTCCCGGCGGCAGAAGTTTGATTTGCCCGTGAGAAAACGCCTGGAACAGCCGCTACTTTGCCAGTAGTTCCTTTTGGCAAAGCAGAAGAAACGCCAGCGGTCGTTTGTGAGCTTAATGGCAACGGTGGATTGGCCGTTGAAGCTGCCGTCATAGCCATCTGGTTCATCAAAATATCCGGATTGGGAAGCACATGGACTTGTGGCTGCAAGGAAGAAGAATTATCCGTGTTGGAGGCCGTGACGGCGGGCTTAGCCGTGGATTTGGAAGAGCTTTCGGAACTTTGTCCGCCTGCCGCAGCCGTCTTATGGGGGGCAGGGGACAGCGCGTTTGCCATGACACTCTCAAAGATTCCCGGCAGCCCTTCCGGCATGGCTGAGGAACCCGTCTGCCCGGGCGCCTCCGTTACCGGATCGGCTGTGGTCGTCGGCGAAATTTGTGGAAGGGTTGACATTAGGGTATGGCGGAGGCTGGCGCCGGGGTTGGCTCCGGCAGGACTTGATGCAGACGCTCGGTTAATAACGCCGCCCGTTTGGCTCCCGCGGCGTCTGATTTGCTCATGGTATCGAGGATGGCACTGGCCTCATCGGGTTTCATGGTAAAAAGGATTCGCACCACCTCGTCATCGGACATTTGTCCCAGCATCGCCGCCGCGCCGTCGGGCGACATCGCCGCGATGAGTTTGGCCTGGTGTTTGACGTTGTCCGTTTCCTGCGCTTTAAACCGGATGACATTCTGGTCAAAATTCGATTGCAACTCGCCCACCGTCTGCGTTACCAGCGACATTTCCTGCAGCTCCAAATTCAACCGCGTTTGCCATTCGTCCAATTGTTGTTCCCGCAAATCGAGTTTTTCTTTTTCGCTCTGGACTTGCGAAACCCATTCATTGAACTCCGGGTTGCGGAATCGCCATGAAGGATCGTCGTCCGCCGAGTAATCCGGCTTGTTAAATTGCGCGCCCGCAAATACCGACGGCCGGAGCACATACATAGTCGTGGCCAAATACAATGCGCACCCGATAAGGGCCGCCATCCAACCGGATTGGAGAATACGAATCATGTTTCAGCCAAATTATTTGTGCCGGCCGGTTGCAACAGGCCGCCTGCGCCGTTCAGTTGCACCGCCAGTTCATCAAAATTCTTTTGTTCTTCCCGCATCGCTTCCTGCTCATGGGCGCGGCGGGCTTTCTCATAAAACCGGTCCAGCCCTTCGCGGTCGCGCATCGCCGCCGCCATCTCCTGGAACGCAATGTCCGCCACGCGCCGCGTTTCGTTGAGCGCCGCCCGGCGCTCGTGCTGGTGGATTTGCAGCGCCATGCACCACGTCCGCAGGTTCACGATCCGGGAGGCGGCAACGCCGTTGTTCAGTTCACGCATCAGCAAATCGCGCCCGGCGTCCAGTTCCCGGATGGCCTTTTCCAGTTGTGCCGCCGCCGTGTTGCACGCCATTAGCGACCTCGCATAACGCTGCTGCGCGGCGCGTTCCTTCTGCTTGCGCAGCACGCGCAGTGGTTCGAGAGGAAAACGAAAGGCTTTCATTGTCCCCGGCCTTTCGGAGCGGCGGGCCTTTCAGGCGGCGTCGCCAAAGTCTTCGTTAACAACTTCCAGCTTTCCGTCGTCGGGAAGCCTTCATTGATGCCCTGCCGCAAAAAGCGGTTCAGCGGGTCATGCAGACGGATGGAATGGTCAATCGCCGAATTGCTGCCGGCCGGATAAGCGCCGATGTTGATTAAGTCCTGGTTCTTCCGATAAATCGCCAGGTGTTCGCGTGCGGCCACGGCGAGGTTTAGCTGGTCCGGTTTCAACAAATCCCGGTTCAACCGGCTCACGCTTTCTAAAACGTCAATGGCCGGGTAATGATTCTGTGTGGCCAGCTCGCGCGTCAAAACAATGTGCCCATCCAGGATGGAACGCGTCGCATCGGCGATGGGGTCGTTCATATCATCCGCCTCCACCAGCACCGTGAACAATCCGGTGATGGATCCATGCTCGCTCGTGCCCGCCCGCTCCAGCAATTGCGGCAGCAGCGAGAACACCGATGGCGTGTAACCGCGCGTTGTGGGCGGTTCCCCGACCGCCAGCCCGATTTCCCGTTGCGCCATCGCAAAGCGCGTGACTGAATCCATCATCATCAGGACGTTTTTTCCCGTGTCGCGAAAATATTCGGCAATGGCCATCGCCAGGAACGCGCCTTTCACGCGGTTCAACGCCGGTTCATTCGACGTCGCCACGATGACCACGGATTTTTTGCGGCCCTGCTCATCCAAATCCCGTTCCAGAAATTCCCGCACTTCGCGTCCGCGCTCGCCAATCAGCGCAATTACGTTTACGTCCGCCTCGGCCTGCGATGCCATCATGCCTAGCAAGGTGGATTTGCCCACGCCGCTGCCGGAAAAAATGCCCAACCGCTGCCCGCGCCCGCACGGTATGAAGGTATCAATCGCCTTGATGCCCGTTTGAAAAACATTGGTGATGCGCTGCCGCTTCAACGGATGCGGCGGGCTTAATTTCAAACCCACCTTGTGTTCCGCCGCGACCGGGCCATGGCCGTCAATCGGATTTCCCAGCCCGTCAATCACGCGGCCTTTGAGCGCGCTGCCCACGGCCACGCGCAACGGCGCGCCGGTGGCAATCACTTCGCTGCCGGGATGAATGCCGTGGATTTCTCCCAGCGGCATGAGGAGCAAATGGTGATTGCGAAAGCCAACCACTTCCGCGAGCGTGGTTTGTCCGTGCCGCCCGGATTGGATGTAACAAACCTCGCCCATCGCCGCGAGCGGCCCTTCTGATTCCACGACCAGCCCAATGAGTTGCACAACGCGCCCGCATGTCTCCGTAACCTGTGCCTCGCGCACGCGCTGGATAGCGTTGGTCAACCGGTTTGTGGGGGTAGTGACGGTGGCGCTCATACATTCACCGCCTTGCGAAGTTGTGCCAGCTTGGTTTCCTGCTGGGCGTCAATCAGTCCAAACCGCGTTTGCACGATGCAACCGCCGCGCGTCACATCCGGCGATGCCACGAACCGCAGCGGGCCCATTTCTGCCGAACCTTGTACCAGCGGCGATTTGTGTTTGCGCAACAACCCCAGGTCATCGGGATTAATCCGGATGGAAACTTCCGAGGCATCCTGGACCTGGCTCAGCGCCTCGCGAACGACGGCTTCTACCCGTTTGGGATCCATTTTCATGCCTGCCGTAATTTTTTCCGCGGCTTCCAGGGCCAGTTGGATTAAAGCCGATTCCATCTCCTGCGCCATTTTTGGCAGCATTTGCTTGAGCGAATTCAGGAGGCCGTTTTGCAATTCGGCAATTTCATTGCGCTGTTGCAGCAATTGCACGCCCATGGCCTGTTCCATATCGCGGCGGCCTTGCTCATAAGCGGCCTTTTCGCGTGCCTGCGCTGAATCCTGCTCTCCCGGCGCTGGTGCCGTAGCCACCAGCCGCACGTCCGTAAGCGGTTGTTCGAGCGTAATGGAGTTAGACCATTTCATATTCGGATTCAGTGGACTTGGACGAATCGATTTCGATTTCTCCTTCTGCTTCCAGCTTGCGCACCGCATCGATAATCCGGAATTGCGCGGCCTCGACATCGCGCATTTTCACATGCCCCAGAAACGCCATTTCCTCCTGTACCGATGCCGCGGCGCGGCGCGAAATATTGGACAAGAGCAGGCGCTTGAGCGGCTCGCTGGCTTTCTTGAGCGCCACCGTGAGGTCCCGCATGTCGATTTCGCGCATGATGCGCTGGATATAAGGCGGATCCAACGAGAGCAGGTCTTCGAACGTGAACATTTTTTTGCGAATGGCCGCGGACAATTCCGGGTTGTGCTCCTCAATCTGCGTCAGCAACGCACGGCTCACGGTCTTGTCCATCGCGTTCAACAAATCGGCCACGCTCGTGATGCCGCCGGTCTGGGTCAGCGCGCGTGTTTGCTTGATGCCCAGTTTGGCATTCAACACGTCCATGACTTTTTCCCCGACTTCCACCGGGGTGGGCGCGAGCGTGGCGAGACGCTCGATGACCTGGTCCCGCTGTTCGGGCCGCAGGAGATTCAAAACTTGCGCCGCCTTTTCGGGCGAGAGATGGCTGATGATAAATGTAATCGCCTGCACCTTTTCATCGCGCAACAGGTTGAAAATATGCCGCGGGTCCATATCGGCGATGCTTTGCATGGCCCCCAGCGGCGCGCGTGTCGAAGTCACGCGGCCCAGGACATCACTGGCCTTGAAACTGCCCAGCGCTTTTTCCAGCGTATTGCGCGTCACTTCCACGCCGGCGGAAACCGAAGTGCTTGCGGCCACGGCCACGTTGGAAAATTCCGCCAAAATATCCTGCTGCTGGTCGCGGGTAATCAGGTTGAACCGCGCCATTTCGCGCGAGATGGCTTCGATTTCACGCGGTTGGAACTGCTTCAGGATGACTGCGGCACTTTCCGGACCGAGCATTACCAGTAGCGCGGCGAGTTTTTGGGTTTTATTCAGCGCGGCTGTCTCGGCCACGGCTTCCGTTGGTTCAGTGGTCGCTGGCATTTAATTTTCCGTTGTTGGCCCTTTGTTCATCCAATCGCGAATGGCCTGGGTCATGTTTGCGGGATTTTCTTTGATTAACCGGTTCAAAACTTCCACTGTTACCACCCCCGGCACGGGTTCATATCCATGGCCGTTGCCATGTCCATTGCCATTCCCATTTTGCCTGGGCAGCAAACGTCCCACGGGAACGCCGAGGGGAATTTCCTGGACGGGTGTGCGCTTGAACAAGCGCAGCAAAATCACCAGCGCCGCCACGCCCATCACCGGGTAAATCGCATTGCGCCCAAGATTGATCCAGAAATCCTGCCGCTGTTCCTGGTTGATTTGGTTGGTCACGTCCGTGGCGTATTCTTCGTTGAAAGGCAGTTCCTCCAGCGAAATCGTGTCACCGCGCGAGGAATCAATGCCCACGGCGCTGGCCACCAGCTTGGTGAGCTGGTCCAACTGGTCCGGCGTGCGCGCCACTGGCTTGCGGTCTTCGCCTTCACCCTGCATTTGCTCCGCCACAGTCACCGACGCCATCAACCGCTTGATGCCTCCCGCTGCCTCCATGAGGCTGCTCGTGGTCTCACCGATTTCATATTGTGTTGTTGTTGTTATTTTATGGTTCGTCGTATTGTTGACCGGGCTGTTCGAGGCCGTTTGTGTGGATGCATTGGTGCTGACATTGGCGGTAACGCCCACCGGCGCGGAACTGCTGCTAGCCGTCGTGGAAGAATCATTTTGCTCGTCATTCTTGGTTTCGGTGCGCACGACCTGGCCGTCCGGGTCATATTTTTCCTCCGTTTGCGTCAGCGTGTCATAATTGATGTCGGCAGACACCCGGACAATGGCCTGTCCCGGCCCGAGCACTTTTTCCAGCATGTCCTGCGCTTTTTTGGCAAGATATTGTTCCAGGTTGCGTCGCGCGGCCAATTGCGTGTCCGATGACCCTGTTAGCGAATCATCATCCGTATTTTCCGCCAGCACGTTGCCCAGGTTATCAACGACGGCCACGTGGTTGGGCTTAAGCCCTTCCACCGAATTGGCCACCAGGAAACGAATTGAGCTGATGGCCGACTGGTCCAGTTGGGAATTTCCCCGCACGTGCACAAACACCGATGCCGTTGGATAGGTGTCCTTGTCGAGCAACAACCGGTTTTCCGGCATCACAATCATCACGCGCGCTGCTTCGACCTCGTCAATCTGGCTGATGGTCCGTGCCAGTTCGCCTTCCACCGCGCGCACGTAATTCGCATGCTGTACAAAGTCGGAAATGCCGAAGTTCTGTTTGTCGAAAATTTCGAAGCCCACTCCGTCCCCGCTGGGAATGCCCCGTCCGGCCAGTTGCATGCGCAGCGTGTAAATTTTATCCGAGGGTACGTAAATCGAGCCGTTGCCCGTCTTGTAGGGAACCTTGGCATCATCGAGCGCGGCAATCACCTTGGCTGCTTCGCTGTCCGAAAGGCCGCCGTAGAGCAGGCCATAATCCGCGCGCGTCGACCAAAAGGAAATCGCCGTCAATCCTGCCACGAGCACAAACATCGCGGCCATCACGCTTACCCGCTGGCTCGCCCCCAGCTGGCTCCAAATCCCACGCAATTGGGCGAGCAGTTTCGAAAGATTTTGATTCATTTAAATTTTTAAACCTGCATCCGCATGACTTCCTGATACGCATCCAGCACCCGGTTTCTCACCTCCACCATCAGTTGGAAGGACACATTCGCTTCTTCCATTGCGATTACCGCCTGGTGCAGCGGCACATTCTGCCCGCTTTGCAACGCGCTCACGGTTTGCGCGGAGTTTACCTGCGCCGCATTCACGTCGGATACCATTTGGCCGAGCATGGAGGAGAATGATTCGCTCGTCGGCTGCGTCGAATTGACGCTGAGC
>JASHZU010000193.1 GCA_030042375.1 Verrucomicrobiia bacterium | reverse complement strand
CGTCGAAAACATGAGCTACTTCACCGCGCCCAACGGAGAGCGCGTGGAAATTTTCGGCCATGGCGGCGACAAATACGAAGCCGCGCGGCAGGACGTGCCGTTTCTGGGCGAAGTGCCTATCTTCACCGAAATCCGCGAGGGCGGCGATACCGGCATGCCAATTGTCGTATCGGCACCGAACCATCCGGCGGGCAAGGCGTTTATGCATGTAGCGGAACAGTTACGGGAAAAGTTCCACGATTGACGCCCGTCAATTTTCCGCCAGCAGAGCAATAACCTTTTTTTCCAGGTCTTGTCCTGCGTAGAGATTATCAAAACGGAGACAGCCTTTCTTATCCACCAGGAAATCATGCGGGATGCCGTCAATTCCAAATTGAATTTCGAACCTATTCATTTGCTTGCCATCAAAATATTCCGGCCAGGGAATATGATGATGTTCGATATATTTTTCGCAGGCGGCTTTGTCGGTATAAGAATAGATGCCGATAACCTCTAAACCTTGCGAATGATATTTTTCGTACAAGGCTTTTATTTGCCGCGCTTCCCCGCCTTCCCAAAAATCTACCAGGACCACTTTCCCTTTCATGTTTTCCAGGTCCACCTCCCGGCCATCCATGGCGATGAATTTTATGGCGATTGGATTGCCAACATCGTCCATTCGATCCAGAAATCCTTGTGCCCATTGTTTGAATTCATCCGGCGCAGGTCCTGTGATCAGTTCATTGGCCAATGCCCGGGCTTGGGCGGGTTCACCAAAAACTTCGTAATCATCCGTCATGGCCTCCATCAAGGCCTGATAGCCATTCGGCCTTGTGGGATAGTCTTTAATCAGGTCGCGCGCGGCTTCGACAAATTTATCCATTCTATCCGGAGATTTTGAATCTAATATTTTGTCCATGGCGAAAACCCGTAGCATGTACGGTTTTAATTCCGGATCTTTGGTCCGGTAGATGATCACGGTATTTTGACTGTTTGTCAGCGAGAACGTATAAGTAGTGGATTGCTGGATTTCTTTGACGGTAAGCGTCGCTGTTCCCGCTGCGAGCACCACGATGATTCCAACACCGATTGCCATCTTTACGTTTGCCCAGGCCATAACTTTCAATGCTCCTTTCACGAGGGTTAGGGTTGAGGCTGAAGCCGCCGCGCCTTTGGCGATGGCGACGGCGGAAATTGTCTTGGCCAGGCTTGCCGGCGCAGCCTGGATGGAATGGGCGGAAATCGTCCCCGCGATGATCTCCGTCGTGGAATCCACGCCGCGATGGGAGAAAAAATTCCGCAATTTTCCCAGCGCGCGGCTCACGCGCTTTTTAACGGCTTCCTCATTTGCGCCCAGGGCGCTGCCGACTTCCATTAAGCTGCGGCCTTCAAAATAGCGCAGCACCAGCGCATCCCGGTCCGCCTGGCCGAGTCGTGACATAGCTTCATCCAGCAAGGGCGCGATTTGTTTCCATATCGGATCATCGGGTTGATTTAGCATGGACTCCATATAGGCCTCCTGTTCGCGGAATTGGCGGCGGCGCTGCTGCTTGAGGACGCTTCCGGAAACGTACCCGGTGGTGCGATAAAGCCAGCCTGAAAGGATGGTTTTCGGGCCAAGTTGCCCCGCCTTGCGGGCTAGGATGATAAAAACGGCCTGTGTCACATCTTGGGCCAGGCCGGGGTCGCCGACTTGCCGGAGTGCCGCTGAATAAACCAGATTCGTATGGCGCGTGACCAGCGCTTCAAACGCCGGCTCGGATTGGGCTTGGGCGAATTCGCGCAACAAGCGCATGTCGTCGGTTGCCATTCACCTCATTCATGCACACCGACTGGAAAAAGGGGACAACTATTTTGCCTGTATTTCTGAATAGTTTGTTTGCATGAGGGTTGTCCGTATCTGCTGGCCCCCTTGAATCCAATTGCCGGTCATTTCCTTGCCGCCGGTGCGCAATTGGCCTTCAAACATGCCGTAACCGTCCAGGGGCATCAGTTGGACAGTGGTTCCGTCATAACTCACCGCCGCGGGTTGACGATTGTCGCCCTGGTCCGGGACGTAAAAATCACCGCGATAGGTTCCATCGTCTGCCTCGGCAATTTTTATTTGGATGCGGAGCGCATTTTTTCCCCGGCCAATCGATCCCGCCCAAAAGCCCTGCAAATCCGAACCGGCGTGCGGCACAAACTCGGCATCGGTCAACGGTTCGGGAAACGGAGTCGGATTGTTGGTTCGGCTGAATACCGCCGTCGCAATGTCGGTTTTTTCGCGCAGTCGCTGAATCTTCCCAATGATTTTTTCACCAGAACGGTCCATTTTGCCGTCAAAGGAGCGATCCTGCCTCGTGCTTTCGCCATGCACGTAAGGATACTTGTAAGTGAACGTGTCAAACTCGATGTCCTCACTGCCCATGCCAAGGTCGTCAACGTTCATCTGATAAGCGCCATTCATTTTGGTGATTCTCATGATGAGGGTGTCCATTGGCGTTTCTCCCTGCTGGATACCCAGGCCCGGGGCCTCCGTGATATTGATTGTGCCTTGCCACGCGCCTTGAATATCCGGGACGGGCAATAATGCCTCCACGACGACAGTGGTTGTACCAGTTGCCAGCAGTGCTATCGCTACACCAACGATGGTTGTTTTTGTCTTTGACCATGCCATAATTTTCAA
>JASHZU010000192.1 GCA_030042375.1 Verrucomicrobiia bacterium | reverse complement strand
TTTTTTGGACTGGTCATTGACCAGAATAGCAATCCGATTCCGGGTGTTAAAATAAAGTCGGGCGTCCGGCATTGGGGAATGCCCGACCTCAACATTCAATTGGCGGGTTCAATAGAAATTCCGCTTGAGGCGACAACGGGACCGGACGGGCGATTTGAACTCACCGGCGCAACCGGGGATGGTTTTGGCGTTTTTCTTATCAAAGATGGTTACGATGCAGAATCCGAAAAAAACGGCTATGGCACTGGTGGTAATTATAGCTATGCAAATCCGGTGATCTTTAAAATGTGGAGCACAAATATCCATGAAAAATTGATTACTGGAAATTATGCCTTCAAAATTGTGCCGGACGGCAGGCCCTACTTCATAGACCTGACTGACGGCACAATCAATGAATCTGGCACGGGCGATTTAAAAGTGTGGATTCAATACACAAATCCAGTCGTTCCAGTTCCTGGTCGAATGTCTGACTGGTCTGCCGGAATAGACGTTATCAATGGCGGGTTGCAGGGCGCGACCGATCCCGCTATGTGGCAGGCCCCGGCGGATGGTTATGTTCCATCATATATTAATGCAGGACAAATTAGAGACGGACAGCGAGGCCAGATTGGAGAGCGGCGCTTCTATCTTCAATTAAAAAATGGAAATGAATATGGCCAAATGACCATTGACTTGCTTGCGCCCTTTAACATCGGCATCCCAGGCTTGGTTCGCCTTTCATACGCCATTAATCCATCCGGCTCGCGAATTTTGCGTTGAGCGCGCCACAATCGCAATCGACCATCAACAAAAGGGAGGTATTGGGGAACACTTGAGCCGCTTGGGAAGCGGCGAAAGGAATTCGTTCCGCCCTGACGGAACGAAGGTCGCCTGGCGACCGAGCGAGCGGGCGCGAGCGAGTCAAACAATACATCTGCACATATGATCGCGGTATTCCGGAACTATCTCCCCACTGCTTCTCTGCTAAAATGGCAGCATGAAGGACGAAAAGTCTTATTTGAGCCATGCCGCTTGCGTTTTGAAATCTCCAATTTCAAATCTGAAATCCCTCTACGTGTTCTTTGTGCCTCTGTGGCAAGACTCATCACTCGTCACCTGTCACTCGTCACTTCGGTCAATCAACCCAAATCAACACTCCCGAATCCAAATACATACCGTTTACATACCGATACCGACCGAAAAAATTACACCCTGTGCCAACCTGTACAAAGCTGTACAAACCTGTACAAGACCCCCTGGAGGGGGGAGGGTTAAGGGGAATCCTCCTCATCGTCATTCTCGTCCTCATCCTCGAATTCTGGGTGAGGTAAATATAGGTAATTATAACCAAATATAAGTAAATATAGGGTGTTTATGAAAATAAAAGATTGTTTAAATTCCATTTGGGTTTTGCCGCGAGAGTCGCTTGGGCGATTGACGGGCCTGAAACTTTTGTTACACTGTTCGGCCTTTTTATGAATAAAAATCCGCGTGTGGCGATTGTCGGCGCGACCGGCGCTGTCGGCATCGAGATGATTAAGACACTGGAAAAGAGAAATTTTCCGGTGGGCAAACTGACCTTGCTTGCCTCGGCCCGCTCGACCGGAAAGAAGCTGGCTTTTCGCGGACAGGAAATCGCCGTGACCGAACTGAAGCGCGATTCATTCAAGGACGTGGATATCGCCCTGTTCAGCGCGGGCGGGAGCATTTCCAAGGAATTCGCGCCCATCGCCGCCGCCGCCGGCTGCGTGGTGGTGGACAATTCCAGCGCCTTCCGCATGGACGACGCCGTACCGCTGGTGATTCCCGAGATTAATCCCGACGACGTCAAAAAGCATAAAGGCATCATTGCGAACCCGAACTGCACCACAGCGATTACGCTGATGGCGCTGTATCCGTTGCACAAGGCGTTTGGGGTGAAACGCATTTTTGCGTCCAGCTACCAAGCCGTCAGCGGCACCGGTGCGAAGGCGATTGAAGAATTGAAGCGGCAGGTGGATGAAATTGTCGCTGCCAAACCAGTGACGAAGGACGTGTATCCGCACCAGATTGCTTTCAACGTGCTGCCACAGGTAGATGTGTTTTTGCCGAACGGCTATACGAAAGAAGAAATGAAGATGGAAAACGAGGGGCGCAAAATCATGCACCATCCCAATTTCCACGCGAGTGTGACCTGCGTGCGCGTGCCGGTGTATCGCTCCCATTCGGTGGCGGTGAGCGCGGAGTTCCAGAAACCGATTTCGGTGGAAGGCGCGCGGACAGTTTTCAAAAGCGCCCCAGGCCTCGACCTCGTGGACGAGCCGAAAGATAATAAATATCCAATGCCGCTGTTCACTTCGGAGAAATATAATTGCGAAGTGGGCCGCATCCGCATGGACTGCGCCATGGAAAACGGCCTGGCGTTCTGGGTGAGCGGCGATCAACTGCTCAAAGGCGCCGCGCTGAATGCCGTACAGATCGCGGAAGAGTTGTTGAAATAGAACTAGGGGACGCTAAATGATAGTGCGGCGTCCCTGTTTCTCTTTTGCAAAATAGTTAATACTCGACCCTGCCGGCA
>JASHZU010000191.1 GCA_030042375.1 Verrucomicrobiia bacterium | reverse complement strand
TGCTGGGAATCGTGTGCGGCGTGGCTGGGGCGCTTTTTCTGAAAGTGATTCGCCAGGGCCGGGAGGAATTTGGAAAGTTCAATTGGCCGCTTTCCGTGAAATTGTCGCTGGCCGGATTTATCGTGGGTGTCATTGCGATTGAGTTTCCGGGGGTTTTTGGAAACGGCTACAGCGTGACCAACGATATTTTACATGAGGATTTTATGCAGGAAGCGCGGCCATTGCTGTGGCTGGCGGGATTGCTGGTGGCGAAATGGATTGCCACGGCGGCCTCGGTAGGCTCGGGCACGGTGGGCGGTATTTTTACGCCCACGCTGTTTGTGGGCGCGACGACTGGCGCATTTTTTGGGACGTTTCTGCACCGGTTCGGGATGGCGCCGGGTGTGCAGGCGGGAGCGTTTGCGCTGGTAGGCATGGGCGCGGTGCTGGCGGCCACAACACGGTCACCGCTGCTGGCGATGATTATGGTTTTTGAATTGTCTTTAAGTTATTCGATGGTACCGGCGTTGATGCTGGCGTGCGTGGTTTCGATTTTAATCGCGCGGCAATTGCACGGGGAATCAGTTTACACGGAACATCTGCGGCTGAAAGGCATTGCCCTGGGAAGCGAAACCAGCCGCATTGGTGTGACGATGGAGCGGACCATCGGCGACCTGATGCGCGCGCCAGTCGAGCCGGTACGCGAAACGACCGGACTGGAACAAATCGCCGAGCGCTTTTTGACCGGCTCGAATAATTTCCTGCCCGTGGTGGATGCCAACAAACGGCTTATCGGCGTGGTGGCGCTGCAGGATTTGAAAGAGTTTTTAAATAGCTCTAACGATTTGCGGGGGATTATTGCCTCGGATGTTATGCGGGCCGCGCCGAAAACCCTGACGCCAGGCCAGCCATTGCTCGAAGCGCTGCCGACGGTGCTGGAAAGCGAACTGCGGAACGTCCCGGTAGTGAACAACTACGCGGAAAACCGGCTGGTGGGAGCGGTGGCGCGGGCGGAATTGCTGACGATATTTTCTGAGGCCATCGCAGAAAAAAGCGATCCACGCGGGGAATAAAGATTGGGCAGCTAAAGCTTGAACTCCCATGGAGGTTTAGGGTGAAATAGTGTCTTTATCTGAAATGACAGCGGCACTACAGACGGGCGACAGGATTTCACTGACCATTGACGACATTGCGTTCGGCGGCGAAGGCGTTGGACGTGTGAATGAACTGGTGGTTTTTGTGCCCTTTGTGCTCATTGGGGAAACCGTGGAGGCAGAGGTCATCGAGGTAAAAAAGAATTTTGCGCGGGCAAAATTGTTGAAGGTGGAGAAAGCGTCGCCGCAGCGCGTTGAGGCGCGTTGCGATTACTTTGGGAAATGCGGCGGCTGCCAGTACCAGCACATCGCTTACGAGGAGCAATTGCGCATCAAGCAAAAGCAGATTGCGGATTTGTTTGAGCGGGTGGGAAAAATTCAGCGCGACGTGGTGGCCCCGGTGATTGGCTGTCCTTCGCCCTATGGATACCGCAACCGGATTATGGTGCGCAGCCAATGGAACAAACCGGAACAGAAACTGAATATCGGGTTCGTGCGCGGCGACTGCGGTTTGGTAGAAGACATCGAGCGATGCGTCATTTCCGAGCCGGCCATTAACGAACAGCTCCTGCATGTGCGCGCGCATCCGCCGCCCAAAGGCGGGATCAAAGTCGTGCTGCGGGTGCAGCCGGACGGCTGGGAATTGCCGCCGGACTCGTTTTTCCAGAACAACTTTTTCATGCTGCCGGCGCTGGTGGAAACAGCGCGGGGGCTTCTGAAAGCAGGCGGAGCCCGGCACCTGGCTGATTTATATTGCGGCGTCGGTTTTTTTGGCATTGAATTGGCGGACTCCGTGGAAACTTTTATTGGCGTGGAATACGACCGCCGCGCGATCCAGGCGGCGCAAAAGAACGCGTCTTCGCGAAAAATTGGGAACGGGCAATTTATGGCGGCCAAAGTCGAGGACGTCTTGCCGGGGGTATTGCAAGGGATGTCCGCGCCGGAAACGGCAGTATTGATTGATCCCCCGCGGAAAGGCTGCGGTCCGGGGATCTTAAAATTGCTGCGGGAAACGCGGCCCCGGCAGGTGATTTACGTTTCGTGCCATCCGGCGACGATGGCGCGGGACTTGAACATTTTGTGCGCCGAAGGTGTCTTTAATTTATTGCACGTGCAGCCATTGGACATGTTTCCCCAAACGCAGCACGTGGAATGTGTAGCGGATTTACGGGCGGGACCTGGCCCGGGAGAACTCAAAAACAGGGTCCACGTTGAATAAATCCATGCCCTCTGAAATAAAAACCGACCCGCGGCGCGATTTCGTGCGCCGGATTTTGCCATGGCTTGTGGCCGCCATTATGCTGGTGGTCTATGTCCTGACGCTAAACCCCTGGATTTCGCTGTTTAATTTAAATGTTGTAGCCAGGGTTTCGGGATGGTTATGGGTGCCGGCCGTGCAAGGCCCGCTGTATCAACTGGTGGCGCTGCCATTTAAGATGTTGCCGGCGGCGGCCATTCCCGTTGCATTAAATTTATTTTCAGCCGTATGCGCAGCGACGACGCTGGGACTGCTGGCGCGCTCCGTGGGACTGCTGCCGCATGACCGCACGGAAGCACAGGTGGTGCGTGAACGGAATGACTTTGCGTTGCTCACGCTGAAAGGAGCGTGGCTCCCGCCGCTGTTGGCCGCTTTGCTGTGCGGGTTGCAATTGACTTTCTGGGAATCGGCGACCAATGCCGGAAACCAAATGTTCGATTTGTTGCTCTTCGCGTTTTTGATTTGGTCGCTGCTGGAATTCCGGCTGGATGAACGCGACAGCCGGTTGTACTGGTGTGCGGTGGTGGTCGGCGCGGGAATGATAGAAGATCCCGCCATGTTTGGTTTTTTTCCCGTGTTTTTCACGGCAATTATCTGGGTAAAGGGCTTTAATT
>JASHZU010000190.1 GCA_030042375.1 Verrucomicrobiia bacterium | reverse complement strand
CTGGCATCGCTGACGCCCGAACAGTTTGAGGAATTGAAAACGCGCGCGGCGAAGGCTGATGAAAGCTGGGACCGGCTGCTGCGGACCACGGCCGATTTCGACAATTTTAAAAAGCGCGCCGCACGGGAGCGGACAGAAGCTATCCAGTTCGCCAACGCATCGCTCATCCAAAAACTGTTGCCGGTGCTGGACAGCTTTGAAATGGCGCTGGCCGCCGCGCAAAACGCCAAAGACGACAAGTCATCCTCCCTGCAGGCGGGCATCACCATGGTCCAATTGCAGCTCAAAAGCGCCCTGGTCGAAGCAGGCTTGGAGGAAATCGATGCCACGGGCAAGCCGTTTGACCCCACGCAGCAGGAGGCGGTTTCGCAATTGGAAACGACCGACGTCCCGGAAGGGCATGTCGTCCAGCAAATCCGCAAGGGCTATCGTTTGCGCGAACGGTTGCTGCGCCCGGCGTCCGTCGTGGTCGCGAAGAAACCGGCTGGCGCAAAATGACAATTCCTCTTTTGCCTTTTTCTTCTTAGATTTTATTCAGATGGCCAAACGTGATTATTATGAGGTCCTGGGGATCAGCCGGGGTGTTGACGCCGAGGAAATCAAAAAAGCGTACCGCAAACTCGCGGTCAAATTTCATCCGGACAAGAATCCCGGCGACCATGCCGCGGAAGAAAAGTTCAAGGAGCTCGGCGAAGCCTACGAAGCCTTGAGCGATCCCCAAAAGCGCGCGGCCTACGATCAATACGGTCACGCTGCGTTTGACCCGCGCCAGCGCGCGGGCCGTCCCGGCGGAGGATTTCATGATCCCTTCGACATTTTCCGGGAAGTTTTCGGCGGTGGTGGCGGCAGCATTTTTGAAAGTTTTTTTGGCGGCGGCGAACGCTCCGGCCCCCAGCGCGGCGACGATTTGCGTTATGATTTGGAAATCACGCTGGAGGAAGCGGCGGCGGGCGTTGAAAAAGAAATTTCTGTGTCCAAACAGGACCGCTGCGAAACGTGTGGCGGTTCCGGCGCGGAAAAAGGATCGGGCGTCAAAACCTGCACGACGTGTGGTGGACGCGGCCAGGTGGTGATGTCCCGGGGCATTTTTAGCATCGCGCAAACCTGTCCGCAATGCAAAGGCCACGGCCGCATCCTGGAAAAACCCTGCAAAGCCTGCCACGGGGAGGGACGGCGCGAGCGGACGACGAAAATAAAATTAAAAATCCCTCCCGGCGTGGATACGGGCACCCGGCTGCGTTCGGGCGGGAATGGCGAAGCCGGATTTCGCGGCGGACCGGGAGGAGATTTATACGTCATCCTGCACGTGAAGGTGCACGAAATTTTTCAGCGGGACGGCGACGATTTACATTGCGAGGTGCCGGTCAGTTTCATCCATGCGGTCCTGGGTGCGGAAATCGAAGTGCCCACGCTGGAGGGCAAAGCAACGATTAAAATTCCGGCCGGAACGCAATCGGGTGCGGTTTTCCGTGTCAAAGGCAAGGGAGTAAAAAACCTGCAGGGTTACGGCCATGGGGACTTGCACGCACGGATACAAGTGGAAGTGCCGACACGGCTGACGCATGAGCAAAAGGCCAAGCTGCAGGAATTTGCAGCGTTGCTGGACGGCCATGAAGCTCCGCTGGCACAAAGTTTTTTTGAAAAGGCGAAAAAATTTTTCCGCTGACAGCCGTTCGCGATTTCATTTTAATCCGTGAAGTCCGGAACGGGCGTTAAACGAAACCTTAATGCAATTGCACCGCTTTTATTTGCCGCCGTCCCATTGCCAGGGGGATATTTTGCGGCTGGAGGGCCGCGAGACGCACCATGCGTTGCGCGTTTTGCGTTTGAAGGAAGGGGATGAGGCGCTGGTGCTGGACGGTGCGGGCAATGAAATTTTTTGCAAGGTGGCGGGCGCGGGGCGCGACTGGCTTTCGCTGGCGGTGAAGAAGCGGAATTTTGTTCCTTCCCCGGCGTGCGCGATTACTTTGTTTGTCGGCATTCCCAAAGGCAAAATCATCGAGAGCATTATCCAAAAATCGGTAGAGCTGGGCGCAAAAACGATTGCGCCGCTGCTCACGGAGCGGGTCGTGACACGGTTAGATGATGAAAGCGCCGCGCAAAAACGCGAGCAGTGGCAACAGGTGGCGATTGAAGCGATGAAACAGTGCGGCACAACCCGGCTGCCGCAAATCGAAACGCCTGCAACGGTCAAAAAATTTCTGGCGAGAAAAGAGAAGCCTGAATTGCAATTGGTCGGTTCGTTGCAAAAAGAGCGTCGGCATCCGCGCGAAATCTTTCGCGATTATCAAAAGGCCAATGGTCATCCGCCCAGCAGTGCGGCGGTGTGGATTGGCCCGGAAGGGGATTTCACACCGGATGAATTAAGCGCGATTCAAGACGCCGGGGCGCAGCCGATTTCGCTTGGCCGTTTGGTGTTGCGGGTGGAAACGGCGGCCATTTATTGTCTCTCGGTGTTGAATTACGAGTTCAATTCTTCAGAATAAATTAAAACAATGAAACTGCGGCGAACATTGCTGGCTTTGATTTTTTGTCTTGGCGTCGTCAACGCGATGGCCCAAACCAATCTTTGGGACATTCGTTGGCCGGGCACCTTTAACGATGCCACGCCGGCCATTGCGCCAGACGGGACCATTTACCAGCCGGATTTCAACGGCGCACTGGTTGCCTTGAATGCCTATGGCGAAATCCTTTGGCGGTTTCAAACCGGGCTGGAAATTGAATCGTCGCCTGCCATCGGAAGCGATGGGACGATTTATTTCGGCTCGCGCGACCGGCACTTTTACGCGGTGACGCCGGCCGGAAAATTAAAATGGAGTTTTGCCACCGGCGCGTGGAACGATTCTTCTCCCGCGATTGCCAGCGACGGGACCATCTATTTTGGTTCCTGGGACAAAACGTTTTATGCGCTCAATCCGGATGGTTCGCTGAAATGGAAATTTGCGGCGGGCGGAATCGTTAACTCATCCCCAGCCATTGCCGCAGATGGAACGGTTTATTTCGGGTCGCATGACCGGAAGTTTTATGCGCTTGCGCCGGATGGGAAAATGAAATGGTCGTTTACCACGCAGGGCGAAATTATTTCTTCGCCGGCCATCGACTTCAGCGGCAATGTTTATTTTACTTCAGCAGACGGCCATCTTTACGCGCTTAAACCAGACGGCACAAAACTCTGGTCTTTGCTCACGGGCGGCCCGACGCCGTCATCGCCGGTGCTCGGTACCAATGGCACGATCTACGTGGGCGCCGGTCAGTTTGGCCTGGCGATAAGCGCTGAGGGAAAGCAATTGTGGGCGCATGATATGTCGGACTGGATCGAA
This sequence comes from Verrucomicrobiia bacterium, assembly GCA_030042375.1. The sequence goes on along the minus strand of JASHZU010000190.1, from coordinate 2,367 downwards.
GGCGCGCCGGCGGTGACCGATTCGCAAATTTATTTTGCGTCGCGCAGCTTTTGGTTCACGGCCCTGACACCCGATGGGGCAGTGGCCTGGTCGGAGAATGTGAACCAGCCCATTACCGCCTCGCCGGCGATTGGGGCAAACGGCGTTATCTATTTTACCTTTGTGGGCCATTTTGCCGCCTTCGGGCCGACGAATCTCCCACCGACGGCGGCCAGCGCATGGCCGGTGTTTCGCGCCAATGCGCAACACACGGGGCGGGTGGGAGGCCGCTAAAAATTAAAGGCGTTCGCGGCCGGCGAAACCTGATTCCAGGTCGTGCCAGAATTCGATGTCGTCTTCATCGGATTCCCAGCAGAGAAAGACTTCGCGGCCGCCGATGATGGCGGGAAAATCAATCAGCCCCCGGTCCAAATCCTTGATGAAGATCTGGCGCCGTTGGAACTCGACAAGAATTTGTTGCATGTCGGCAAGGGCGCGAATCCAATCGTTGACGGTTTCGCCGCCGATGTCATCGGATTGTGCGGCCATTTGGCTCAGGCGCTGCTCAAACCGCTCCACATTTTTGCGGAGCTGGTTGAGTTGGGCCAGCCATTGGCGGATTTGCGGCAGCAGCGCGCGCGCTTCGTCCCGCGTGTAATGCTTTTCAAAACGAAGTTCCATTTCGTGTCTTGAGCGTTTCCCCCACTTTTTCCGCCGTTTGGCGGCGGAATGGTTCGTTGACTGCGCGGGAGCGAGAGAGTCAAAAGCGTCGGCCTTTATGCCTGCCAGGTGCGCTTCTTGTGACGATGCATGCGCAGCTTCTTGCGCCGTTTATGACGATTAATTTTTGCCTTGCGGCGTTTTTTGAGTGAACCCATTCACTTTAGAATATCTAAAATTCGCCTTCGTTTGCAACCGGAAATTTTATAAAAAAGCGGCGTTCGCAAGGGCTACGGCGTGACCCGCGCCGCTGCGATCACGGCATCGGCCAGTTCCTGGGGCGTCCACTGGTTGCCATCAAATTGCCGATAGATGCGGCCCTGCGGATCCAACACGACGGTGCGGAGATTGTGCGAGATGCTGTCGCCCTGGCGGACGACCATCAAATCCAGGGCCGGCGCCAGCGTGGCCAGGGTATTGGTGTTTACGGCGGCGAAGAGCCATTGGCTCGTATCCTGGCTGCGGAAGAGGGCGGCATAATTTTTTAGCATCTGCGGCGTGTCATTCACCGGGTCAAACGAAATGGAAAGAAACTCGTAATTGGTCGGCGCGCCGGACGTGGCGGCCACGAGGTCGCGGGCGGTGGCAAAATTCCGGTTCATCAACGGACAATAATTTGGCAGTGGGCAACGCGTATAAAAAAACGTGAAGGCCACGGCCCGTCCGCGAAAATCAGAAAGATGAATTTGCCGCCCGTCCTCGTCAGTCAAAATGCCATCCGGCAGCATGTCCCCCGGTTTGAGCTCCATCGTCATGGACGGAGAATCGTTCATCTGCATAGACATGGCGTTGGTCATTGCTTCCGTGGAATGCCCAACGTAGTGAATATTTTGAATCCAGCTGTTGTCTTTGGACACCACCAGCGTGAACATGACTTTGTCGCCTGGTGAAATGCCTTTGAGTTCGTTCGTATTTTGGACGGAGTAATCCATCGTCATAGCCATCATATAGCCGGGGATGGCCGCCGTATCGATCGTTGCCTGGCTCAAGTCGGGGGTGATTTTTTCCACAACGCCGCTGGTGGGATAAGATGTATTAGAGTTATTGCTTTTGCCCATGGTCATCGGCTCGGCGCAGGCCGGGAGCAGCGACAGTGAAAAAGAGACCGGGAGCCAGAATTTCAATATTTCAACTTTCATAAATTTTGGTTTCGCAATTTGGCGATTTCATCGACGACGGCGCTGGCCGTATTCTGGTTCAAGCCATCAAAGTACCCGCACAAGCGCCCCTGCGAATCCACCAGGGCGATGCGCTCGGTATGGGAAAAATTTCCCGGCATGTAGCTGAAGGGATCGTTCAAATCCTGCGACAGGAAACTTTTGCCAATAAGAGTATAGAGAACTGATTTATCGCCCGTGAGAAACAGCCAGCGGTTGGTGTCCGCGCCAAATTGTTGCCCATATTTTTCGAGCACAGACGGGGTATCATCGCGGGGATCCACCGTGAGGGAAACCAGCTTGACGTCCGGCTGGTTGGTCGTCAGTTGCTGGATTTGCGCCATTTGACTGTTGACCACCGGGCAGGTGATCGCGCAACCGGTAAAAAGAAAATCCACGACCAGAATCTTACCCTTGAAATCCGCACGCGTGACGATTCTGTCAATGGAATTGGTCAGCGAAAAATCCACCAGGTTCCGGGGATGATCCGGCGCAATCAGTATAGGCCGGC
>JASHZU010000189.1 GCA_030042375.1 Verrucomicrobiia bacterium | reverse complement strand
CGAGAGTAGAAAAATTATTGAGATGAAATTTATATTTGTTACTGGCGGTGTGGTGAGTTCGTTGGGCAAAGGCCTGACGGCGGCCGCGCTGGGTACGTTGCTCGAAAACCGCGGGCTGAAGGTCACGCTGCAAAAGTTTGACCCGTACCTGAACGTGGACCCGGGCACGATGAACCCGTACCAACACGGCGAAGTGTATGTGCTGGATGACGGCGCGGAAACCGACCTGGACCTGGGCCATTATGAGCGGTTCACCAGCATGAAGCTTACGCGGATGAATAACCTGACGAGCGGCCAGGTGTACCAGACGGTGCTCAACAACGAGCGCGAAGGAAAATACCTGGGCAAGACGGTGCAGGTGATTCCGCACGTCACGGATGAAATCAAAAATCGCATCCATCTCCTCGCCGAAAAGACTAAGGCCGACGTCATCATCACGGAAATTGGCGGCACGACGGGCGACATCGAAGGCCTGCCGTTTCTTGAAGCCATCCGCGAGTTCGCGCTGGAAGTGGGTTACAATAACGCGATTTTCATGCACGTGACCTACGTGCCGTTCATCAAAGCGGCGGGCGAGTTGAAGACCAAGCCGACGCAACAATCGGTCGCGAAACTGCGCGAAATCGGTATTGCGCCGCACGTGCTGGTTTGCCGCTGTGAAAAGCCGCTGGACAAGGAATTGCGGCAGAAAATTTCCCTGTTCTGCAACGTGCCGGTCGAGGCGGTGATCGAGGAAAAGGACGTGGACCATTCCATCTACGAAGTGCCGCTGATGCTGCAACGCGAGCGCGTGGACGACCTGGTTTGCCGGCTGCTCGATTTACACACGGCGGCGCCCAATATGGCGCATTGGCAGGAAATCATCCGCAAGCTGATTGCGCCGCAACATCGCGTGCGCGTGGGCGTCGTGGGCAAGTACGTAGGGTTGCAGGACGCCTATAAATCAGTCTATGAAGCTATCATCCACGGCGGCATTGCGAACGATTGTGGCGTGGAAATCGTGCAGGTGGACGCCGAGGAAATCGAGAAGGACGGCGCGGAAAAGAAATTAAAAGGCCTGGGCGGAATTTTAGTGCCGGGCGGATTTGGCGAACGCGGTGTGGAAGGAAAAATCCTGGCGGCGCAATACGCGCGCGAAAAGAAAATCCCTTATCTCGGCCTGTGCCTGGGGATGCAAATCGCGACGATCGAATTTGCGCGGAACGTTTTGAAAATGCCCAAGGCGCACTCGACCGAATTTGATCCAAATACTTCGAACCCGGTCATCGCGATGCTGGATGAACAAAAACGCATCACCAAAAAAGGCGGGACGATGCGGCTGGGCGCGCAGTCCTGCCAAATCACATTGGGAACGAAAGCGGCGGAATTGTACGGCTCATTCGTCATCAACGAACGGCATCGCCACCGCTATGAATTTAACAACGCCTATCGCGAAAAGTATGAGAAGGCGGGTTTTATATTAAGCGGCAATTCACCGGATGGGAAGCTGGTGGAAATCATCGAGCTCAAGGACCATCCGTTTTTCATTGCGAGCCAGTTCCATCCGGAATTCCTGAGCAAGCCGCACCAGCCGCACCCGCTGTTCCGGGGCTTTATCGCCGCCGCGCACCAGTATATCCATCATAAGCCGGTTTTGAATTACAGTGTGTAAGCTGGCCGCTTACATGTGTTTGATGAGATTGTCCCCGAATTCACTGCACTTGATTTGCGTGGCGCCATCCATGAGGCGGGCGAAATCGTAGGTCACGCGCTTGGAGGCAATCGCGCCATTAAGGCCTTTCAGGATTAAATCGGCCGCTTCGGTCCAGCCGAGGTAACGCAGCATCATCTCGCCGGACAGCACGACGCTGCCGGGATTGACCATGTCTTTGTTCGCGTATTTGGGCGCGGTGCCGTGCGTGGCTTCAAAGATAGCGTGGCCGGAAACATAGTTGATATTGCCGCCGGGCGCGATGCCGATGCCGCCGACTTGCGCGGCCAGCGCGTCGCTCAAATAATCGCCGTTCAAATTCAACGTGGCGATGACGTCGAAATCATCCGGGCGAGTGAGGACCTGTTGCAAGGTGATGTCAGCGATGCTGTCCTTGATGACGATGCCCGCGCCGGGTTTGCCTTCGGGGATCTTGCACCACGGGCCGCCGTCGAGTTCGACTGCGCCGTAACGTTCCTTCGCGATTTTATAGCCCCAGTCACGGAACGCGCCTTCGGTGAATTTCATGATGTTGCCCTTGTGCACGAGCGTGACGCTTTTGCGCTTATTTGTGATAGCATATTGCATGGCCGCGTGGAAGAGGCGGATGGTGCCGAGATAGCTCACGGGCTTGAACCCGATGCCCACGTCCACCATGGCGGGTCGTGGCGGAGCGCCGATGGCCTGGAGTTCCGCCAGCCATTTTTCCGAGGCTTCTTTGGTGCCGAAACGGATTTTCTTAAACTCTTTCGGGAACTCTTTCGCGAGGAAATCCAGGACTTTCTGGCTTTCGGGAGTTCCGCCGGCATATTCGATGCCCGCGTAAATGTCCTCGGTATTTTCGCGGAAGATGACCATGTCCACTTTTTCGGGATGCTTCACGGGTGAAGGCACGCCGGAAAAATATTGCACGGGGCGCAGGCAAACGTAGAGGTCGAGCATCTGGCGCAGAGCGACGTTGAGCGAGCGAATGCCACCGCCGACGGGCGTGGTCAGCGGGCCTTTGATGCCGACGAGATATTCTTTGAACGCGTCGACGGTGTCGTCTGGCAGCCAGTTGTTGAAGCGCTTGAACGATTCTTCACCGGCGAAAACTTCGAACCAGGAAATCTTTCGTTTGCCGCCATAAGCCGCGTGCACGGCAGCATCGATGACGCGCACGCTGGCCGCCCAAATGTCGGGGCCGGTGCCGTCGCCGCGGATAAAGGGAAGGATGGGGTTCTCCGGCACATTGAGTTTGCCGGCCTGGATTGAAATTTTTCCGCCCTGCGGCGGGGTCACGTCTTTGTAAGGCATATCGGTCTATTCTATTTAATAGCGCGCAAAAGGAAAATGCCGAAAGCGAAGGAAATCAAGGAAGAAAGTAAAATTAGCGGCGGCCATCATACCATAAGTAACAGCTTTCGCGGTTGGTGAGGACCTTGCGGTTAAAAGCGACGCGAAATAGAAGGCGGAAATGTTCGCGCCAGGAATAAAGATGCAGTTTCCGGGCGGAGGTCACCAGCGGGTGCCGGGACAGGATGACCATGCGTTTGCCAGTCGCTTTGGCATATTTTTTGAGCCGGATGGCCAGATCCAATTCCTCCGCGGCGAACATTTTTTCATTGAAACCGCCGATTTTGTGAAACGCCTCCGCCTCGCAAAAAATGAACGAGCCAGCAAGCAATTTGAAAGTGCGGCTGAGGACATTCCAAAGCCAGACGGTCACCCGGGCGGCCGGGCGCTGCGAGTCCATTTCGACAATCGCGCCGCCGGCCACGGTTTTGCCGGAAACGATTTGGTCGGCCACATCGGCAAATAATTCGGCCGGAGGTTGCGAATCGGCATCCACGAAAACCAGCCAGTCGCCGGTGGCGGCAGCGGCGCCGGAGTTTCGCGCGCGGGCGATCTGGTTGATGGGTTCGAAAACCACGATGGCGCCGGCGTCACGGGCGATTTGGGCCGTTTTATCCGTGGAATTATTATCGCAGACAATGATCTCGGTTTGCCAGCCGCGCTGTTCGAAGGCCCGCGCCGCCAGCTTGATTTGCTCCAAGGAAGGGCCGAGCAGCCGTTCTTCATTGAACGCCGGCACAACAATCGAGATTTTCACCGCAGTCAATGTGCTTTGGAACATGGGTTTAATCCATTTTAAATTAATGACACGGCAAGATGCGGGAAGGCATGAAAAAATTTTGGTTAACCAGGGTTAAAAATGAGTCTGTTTTGGCCTGTTTTGGTCGATTCGCAGATTGCGCAGTTGGATTGCCCCTACAGGGCAATAGGGTCTTGAGGGTATGATTCTGAGGGCGGTGCCCTCGGCTACTATAGGGAAGGCTTTCAGCCTTTCCCGGTTTGAGTGCCGCTGAATTGACACTGCTCTCGCCCACAAAAGCGCGCCGGCTCGAATAAAACTTTTCGAGGATCATGGGGGGGGGGTATTTTAGGGGAGAAAGGGAAATCGCTTAATTCCTGAATACCTTAAAAGCCTAATGCAACTACCTTGCCCCATATTAAGCAGGCGTAAACCCTGCATTAACATTATCGAAGCGCAAAAAAAGCACCAGATTGGCGAACGTTTTTGCGGTTGGTGCGTCAAACCATTGCCTGTTCGTTTACATGGCGCTGACATATTGTTGATTTTGCGGATTATTCAGGGGCGTTGCTGTCCGAAATCTTCCCGGAAAAAGACATTTTATTTCACGATGATTTGGGCTATGTTCTCCGGATTGTGCTGACGCCATGAGCCTATTAAAAATAAAGACAATCGTCCTGTCCTCCATCCTTGCGCTGCCATTTCTTTCCCGCGCCACAGAGTCCACGCCGGTGCCGCTGGAGCCCGGGCCCAATGACGGCAACATTGCTTATGTCACGGCGCGGCTGCTGGAGGAATTTCATTACACGCAGCATCCTTTTGACACGGAAATGTCCGAAAAATTTTACGATGCCTACATGGACGCCTATGACTCGCAGCATGTGCTTTTTTTGCAATCGGACATGGACGAGTTTTCCCATTATCGGACAAACCTGGATCTCCTGACGTTTGGCAGCCACGGGCAGGCGGACGTATACCCGGCCTACAAGATTTATCAGCGCTTCATGGAACGGCTCCAACAGCGCACGGACTATGCCGACCAGTTGCTGCAACGCGGCAATTTTAATTTCAACACGGATGACCAGGCGCCGATTGACCGCAAGGACGCTCCTTATCCCAAAGACCTGGACGAAGCGAAAAAAATCTGGCGCGAGCAGTTGCTGTATCAATTTTTGCAGGAGAAATTAAGCCGCGAAACCAACTACGACATGGTCCTGGCCGCAACCAATATTGCCGACATCACCCAAACGATTAAGCACCGCTATGATCGGGAACTGCTGGAGTTCCAGGAATGGTATAACTCGGATGTCCTGCAGGCGTATTTGGATTCGCTGACACGCGCTTACGATCCGCATTCCGATTATTTCAATAACGAACACGCGCAGGATTTTTCCATCCAGATGAGCCTTTCCCTGGGGGGCATTGGCGCGGAACTGGGATGGGACGATGGCTATTGCGAAATCCAAAGCCTGGTCCCGGGCGGCCCGGCGGAAAAGAGCAAGCAGTTGAAGCCCAATGATAAAATTATCGCCGTGGCGCAGGGTAAAGATGCCCCGGTGGATGTCGTGAACATGGAATTGAGCCGGATTGTGCAGCTCATCCGCGGACAAAAAGGGACGGAAGTGCGCCTGACGATTATCCCGGCAGATGATCCCAGCTCCCGGCGCGTAGTGAAATTGATCCGGGCAGAAATCAATCTCAAAGACGAAGAGGCGAAGGCCGAGTTGATTGAAACGCCGGACGGCCGGGGCGGGACCAATCGAATTGGGGTCATCGATGTGCCGTCGTTTTATGCGCCGGTTTCGCTGAGCGGGAATGCGCCCCAGGCAACCAATTATGTATCGAGCGATGTCGCGGCATTAATCCACAAATTAACGGATGAAAAAGTCGGCGGCATCATCCTGGATTTGCGGAACAACCCCGGCGGTTCGCTGGAAGAAGCGATCCAATTTGTCGGCCTTTTTGTGACGAATGGGCCGATGGTGCAAGTTCGCGCGCCGGGCAACGACATCCGGGTAGAGCGCAATGACGAAGCACAGGACATTTACCACGGGCCACTCATCGTGCTGGTCAACCGGCTTAGCGCGTCGGCGTCGGAAATTGTCGCGGCGGCGCTGCAGGATTATGGACGGGCGCTGATTGTGGGCGACATTTCCTCGTTTGGCAAAGGAACGGTGCAAAATCTGACGCAACTGGAGCCGTTGATTTGGCCGGCGAATGAATCGGCGACAAATGACCCGGGTACAGTCAAAATTACGATTCGCAAGTTTTATCGCATCAACGGCGCGTCCACACAATTGAAGGGTGTGATCCCGGATATTGTTTTGCCCGATGTTTGGAGTTACCGGAATGACATTGGCGAGAACACCCTGCCTTATGCCCTGGCGTGGGACACGATCGCACCGGCGGATTATACCGCGCTCAATAACGTTCAACCTTATTTGGCTGAATTAAGCCGGGAATCCAGCGCGCGTGTGGCCACCAACCAGGACTTTGTCTATATGCGGCAAGACATCGAGGAACTCCAAAAGGTCCAGTCCCAAAAGTTCGATACGCTCAATGAGCACAAGGCCTGGGACGAGAAACAAAAATTTGACCTGGAGAACAAGGCGCGCCAGAAGGAAATTGATTCGCGTAAAGTCCCTGATGAAACCGTTTACCAATTCACGGTTGAAGACGCGGCCAACCCGGGATTGCCGACGCCGATAAAATGGGAAACCTATGCTGAATCAACGAATATGGTTTCTCTCAATGCCACCATCAACACGGCATCGGAGGTAGCAGCAGCCCCGACAGTCCCCTCGCAACAACAACGGACCGAAGAAGAAAAGATAATTCAGGCAGGAACCCCAGCGGTGACAGCCACGACTACCAACTCGCCATCCGAAGCCATGCCGATCAAAAAAGTCTGGGGGCCGGATCCGATGCTGGACGAAAGCGAGCGGATTTTACGGAACTATATATCGCTTTGGCCGCTGGGCCAAACCGATGTAGCCAAACATGAGTGAGAAAAGCGGCGCAAACATCGCTTGCCCGACGTGCAAAAAGAGGGGCGATTGGTTTGCGGGAAAGTACGGCCCGTTTTGCTCGCAGCGCTGCCGGCTGATTGACCTGGGCAAATGGTTTGGCGGCGAGCACGCGATTTCCGAACCGTTGCGGCCGGAGCATTGGGAAGAAAAGGAGAACGAAGAAACCGGCCGGCCAAACCAGCCCAATGACGATGATTGAATGCGCAGCGGGTTTGGGTGTCTAAACTGTTAATTTTGGATGAAGCTGAGCTTTTACATTTTATTGGCCGCCGGCGCATTGAACTTTTCCGCGCCGGCACAAACCACAAATTCTATGAGCACGAACACAACGGAGATTGCGGATTTTGGCGGCGGCTGCTTCTGGTGCATGGAAGCGGTTTTTGAGCGGTTGCCCGGCGTCATTTCCGTCACCAGCGGCTTTGCGGGAGGCAACACGGAGGACCCGACTTACGAGCAGGTTTGCTCGGAAACAACGGGGCACGCCGAAGTCACGGAAATTGCTTTTGATCCCACGAAAATTTCCTACAACCAGTTGCTGGATGTTTTCTGGCAGGCGCATGATCCCACGACGTTGAACCGCCAGGGCGCGGATGTGGGCACGTCTTATCGTTCTATTATTTTATACCGCAGCGAAAAACAGAAACTGGAAGCGGAAAAATCGAAGATTGCGGCGCAGCAAAATTTCCGGAATCCCATCGTGACGCAGATTGTGCCGCTGAAGAAATTTTATCCCGCCGAAGACTATCACCAGAAGTATTACGATAACAATACGGACGCGCCGTATTGCCAGGTGGTCATCGCGCCGAAGCTTAACAAGTTGGAGAAGGAAAAAGTCATCCAGGAAGATCCGCAAACGAAGCAATAACTTCAGCGCGCGGCGGCCATTGGAGGAGGGGGATTGGTTTCTTCCTCCCACCCGCCGCCGAGGGCTTTGTAAAGCTGGACCAGATTCTCCGAGACTGCCTGGTCGCTCTGCACCAGTTCGTCCTCAGACGCCCGTAACGCCGTTTCTGAATACAGCACTCTCAAAAAATCAGCCAAGCCGGTCTTGTATAACTGGGTCGCCAAATCAAACGCCTGCTGGTTCGCTTCCACTGATTGCTTCAAGGATTCCCGCCTCACTTGTTCCCGCGCATAGGCCGTAAGCGCGTTCTCCGCATCCTTCAAGGCCTCGAGCACTGTCTGCTGGTACTGATTCAACGCCTCCTCCTGCTTCGCATTCTGGACATGGATGTTCGCCACAATGCTCCCGGCCTGGAAAATCTCCCATTGTACCGTCGGGCCCGCCTGCCAATATCGATTCACATAATCGAACCAATTGCCGGCTGAGGTGCTCTGGAAGCCGGCCAGTCCCGTCAGCGAAAACTTTGGATATAAGTCCGCCTTGGCCACACCAATCTGCGCCGTCGCCGATGCCAATTCCCGCTCCGCCTTCTGCACATCGGGACGACGCAGCAACAAATCCGAGGGCAATCCGACCGGCACCATGGGCGGCGTCAGTGGAATGTCTTTAATCGCCATCATTTTCCCTACCAACGCCTCCGGCGGCTGGCCCAGCAATACCGACAGTTCGTATACCGATTGATCAAAGCCCGTTTGCAGCGTAGGAACCAGCGCTTCGGTGGTGCTCAGCGAGGCCTGGGCCTGTTCTGTGTCCAAATCATTCCCCAGCCCGCTCTGATAGAGGTTGCTGGTCAAATCCAATACGTCCTTCTCTATCTGGATGTTTTCCTGCGCGATAACGAGGCGTTGCTGGTAGGCCCGCGCGCTGATGTAATTCCGCGCGACCTCGGCCATCACTGAGATGAGCACATTGGTCTCGTCATATTCGGCCGCTCCAATCTCGGCGCCGGCCGATTCCACCGCTCGACGGGTGCCCCCAAAGACATCCAGCTCCCACACCGCATCAAAATTGGCGTCGTAGAGGCTGTAAACAGGTGAAATGCCAAAGCCAGCCAGGGGAGGAAACGCATTGTTGGCATAACGATTTTGGGAGAAACTGCCCGAGCCGCTCAACCAGGGCCAGAGGCTGGCCGACACAATGCCTTTTTGGGCACGGGCTTCCCGCACATGGGCTTCGGCAACGCGCAGGGTTAGGTTGGATTGGATGGCCGTCACCATGAGCGCATCCAGGTTGGTATCGCCAAAGTTCTTCCACCACTGGGCCAAATCAACAGGACTGTTGGTCTCCCCGCCGGTCATTTGGGAGTTCCATTGTGGCGGCGGGCTCTCTTTGGGCGCATGGTAGTTTGGCCCAACGGCGCAGCCGGCTAAAAGGGCCACGCACAGAGATGCAATGACGGTTATTGGCTTCATCGTTTGGCTACTTCCTTGGTTTGGTTCGCGTCCTCAAGCAGGCGAAGGATAGCATCGGCGGTTTGTTCATCGCCAATGGCGGTATTGAACATAGCATGAAAATAGTCGCGATGGGGCCATTCGTGCCCGAAGTACTGTTTGACGAACTTCCGGCGGTCATCGTCCTGGCTGTCCAACAATTCGACGGCTTCTTTTTCAGTGCCGACGCGTTTGAGGATGCGGCGGTATTTGAGTTCGCGCGAGGCGTATAAAAATATTGAAATGGTGTCCTTGCGTTCACGCAGGAAATAAGGCGCGCCGCGGCCAACGATAATACAGGGGTGATTTTCCGCGGCTTGTTTAATGACTTTTTGAACGATGGCAACCAGACAGTCGGTGTCCAAAATGGCCAGGTCGGGCGAGGGCAGGTTGCGATCAAAGCTGCCGCGCCAGATGAGATTTATTAGACGATGGAGCAGTGGGTCCGCGCGTTCCTCGCGTTTTTTGCAGAGTTCAAGCGGCATTTTCGCGAGCCGGGCGATTTCGCGGCTCAACTCGTCATCGAATAAATTCCATTTGAGCCTTCCGGCGAGCATTTCGGCGATGGTCCGGCCACCCGCGCCAAATTCCCGGTCGATAACAATGATTTGTTTCATACTGTCATTATTCAGATGCCGACACAGCGTGGGCCGTGTGCGGTTTGGCATAAAGGAAAATGCCGAAAACACTCACCACGCATAGACAACCTACCAGGAAAAATAAATCCATGAAGGCCCAATAGCTGGATTGCTGGAGCAGGGTTTGATAAAGCTCCCCGCGCGCATGGTCCATGGCGTCCCCGGGGTTGAAATGCTC
>JASHZU010000188.1 GCA_030042375.1 Verrucomicrobiia bacterium | reverse complement strand
TACGGCAGCGGTTACGCCAGTCTGAACGGCGGCACTGGCGTTACCTTTGCCAACGGCAATACCGCTCTTACTACCAACGACACTGAATGCATCTTGAATTTTACGGTTAACCCAACGCCGGGCATGGCATCCTCGGGAGCCACGTTTTACGAGAATTATAACTGGATCGGATTAGTCTTTATTCTAAATCTTGACAGCGGCATATACGACCTCGCGCCGCCCAATAATTACAGCGGATGGAATAATCCCGGTAATCCTTCCAATTATCAATGGAACGGCAGCAACGTCGTAGTCACATGGGATTTGTCAGCTAAATCTAAATTTCTTACCTACACGCTGGGTGGAACAAATCATTTTTACGGTTGCAACCTTGGTATTGATCCGGCAAGTATCCTGAATGAGTCGGCAGGATCACAGGGCTTCCCTTATGATATCACATTCACCTCCATTACCTTTGCTGCGCCCCCGGCGACGCCCCCGAACCTGTCCGTCAGCTTTGTACCCCCCAACGTCGTTATTACATGGCCCGATCCCAATACCAATACCTTTACCTTATATCAAAGCGCAAACATGGCGCTATTCAGTTGGTCGCCCTGGGGTTACGCGCCAGTCTGGAACAATGGCACCAACACTGTTGTCATTCCGCCACCTTTCACCCAGCCTCTCTTTTTCCGCCTGGGCAATTCGAATCTCCAATAGTTGCGGCCGCCGGATACAAATCCGGCGGCTGAGCTGGGAAAACGAAGAGCGTGGATGGCTTTTTTCCACATTGCTGAACAATCCGCCTCACCAGGCAGGAGAACGCGGCAGGTCAATTCGTTTCTTAAGTTCAATCGACTTTCGCGCCGCATCGAGAATTTCGGTAGTGATCAAATTGACCTCCAGCGAGGACGGCCCTGCCGGTTTAGTTTCTCCGCGCGCGATTGCGGCGAAATAAGAAATATCGTCGCTGAATTGGCCGGGTTCAGGTTGAGTTTGCAACTCGAGCTCGCTCTCTTCCGTGCCGGCCAGGCGAAGGCGCAATAGATCCATGCGCGGTGCAAGGACATATCCGCTGTTACCATAGATCTGGAGGCTCCTTTCAGAGAATGGAAGGTTCCACGAAGCCTGGATAATTCCTTGTGATTGGGGGTAAGTAACGATGATGGTAGCTTCATCCTCTACCCTGGTATAAACCTCGGGATTGATATTTTGAGATTCTGCCAGTACCGAATCCGGACGCTGGCCATCGGCGAACCAGGTAATTAAGTCCGCTCCATAACAACCAAAATCCGTCAGCGCTCCTCCTCCGTTTAATACCGGATCCGTCAACCAATCCAAAAATGCATCCGAACAACCGGCATCTTTCGGCCCCTGGTCGCCTGCAGTGACCACAATCTTGCGCAAATCGCCAATCGCATGCTGGTTATGAACCATCGTGTAAGCGGTTCCAAAGCTGGAATACCATGAAGTCTCATAATCAACCATCACCTGAATGCCGCTGTTTTTTGCGGCTGAAGCGATGGCTAATGCCCCATCCATATTCACCGCCAATGGCTTTTCCAGCATCACATCTATTTTATGCGCGGCGCAGGCTTCCACCGCAGAAGGGTGATCAAATGTCCGGGTAAAAATAGCCGCTGCCTGCACATTCGTTTTGGCCAGCAAACTTTCCAGGCTCGGATAGAAAAAATTGGTGCTTAGATTAAGCAGCCTTGCATAAGATGTCACCAGCGCCTGGTTTGATTCGACAATGCCGACCAATTGGACATCCTGGTGGTCGCGCGCGCGGGATATGAAATCGCCGGCAGCATCATGATCCAAACCGATAACTATCAGGCGAACTGGAGGGTTGGTTCCCGCCGCTAAAATGGGACTAAGAGCGCAAAGAAGTAACATGGCGATAGCCAGCTTTTTCATAATGATCGGTTTCTTCGCAGCGGCGTTAATGACACCTGAAGTGATCCAGCCGGAACGTTTTTTGTTTCGCCGAGTATAGGTTTTTTTGCGGTTTGTTTCAAATTTTATTTTGCCGCCTTGCCCTTGGAAGACATACGAATTTCACGCCGTACCTATGCCTTTAGTTGCCCGCATACCGCAGGCCAATTTATGCTTCCAGGATCTTCTTTTGAATAAGCCAGACGTGGCCTGCAGGGTCAATTATAGTGCCTTGCCGGTAGCCGTAGTCGTAGTCTCGAACGGGATTGGTTTCATGCGCGCCGGCGGCAACGGCTTTTTTCACCGTAGCGATGGGGTCGGGCACAAATAAGCCAATGGCCGATGTCGTTCCTTTCAAAGTGTCAGGACTTTTCTCAGCGCCGCCCGGCATTTCTTCATGCAGATGTAAAAGGGCGCCGTTGATGGACACTTCGGAGACATGCACAGTGCCGTCTGAATTGCTCCAGCGGCGCAACTCTATGGCGCCAAATGCCGCTTTGCAGAACTCAAGTTCTTCTAGAACATTTCGCACCGTCAAATGTGGCGCGAAAAAAGTGAGGCCGCTTCCTTCGGATTTGCCGCTCATGTCGCAAAGCTTCCGCGAGGATCTGGGAAATGTCAATCGGCGCACTTTAAGCCAGCGGTTTAAATACCTGATAATCAGTAATGTAACACTTGTAACACCTTTCCCGCGATATGCATCAGTCGTAAATTTAGTCTCCCGCGTTCTTCTTCGGAGTTCGTTTCCAAATCTTCTCGCTTCTCGCCCGGCGGCAAATTAAACTCCCCGCGTTGCGGGGTTTTATCCAACCGTCCAGCATTCAATCGCATGGCACGATGGCATTGCAATACCGGCGCCCGTTCGTATCAGTTTGATGAGTTGCGCGAACTGATGGCCAAGGCGACGCCGCGACGTTCCGGCGATGAATTGGCGGGCGTGGCCGCGGCCTCCGCCGAGGAACGCGTAGCCGCCCAAACCTGCCTCGCCGAAATTCCCCTGAAACAATTCCTGGACGAACCTCTCGTGCCTTACGAAACCGATGAGGTCACGCGATTGATTTTAGATTCGCATGACGCGTCTGCCTTCGCTCCGATTTCCGGCCTGAATGTCGGACAATTTCGTGAGTGGCTTCTGAAATACGAAACGGATTCTGCGGTGCTGGCCGCGGTCGCGCCCGGCATCACGCCCGAAATGGCCGCCGCCGTTTCCAAACTGATGAGCAACCAGGACCTGATTCTGGCAGCGCAAAAATGCCGCGTCGTGACCGCATTTCGCTGCACCATCGGTCTGCCCGGCAGATTGTCCGTCCGTTTGCAGCCCAATCATCCCACGGACGATCCCAAAGGCATCATGGCCTCTGTCCTGGATGGCTTGCTCTACGGCTGTGGCGATGCCGTCATTGGCATTAACCCGGCCACCGACAGCGCTTCTTCCGTTTCGAATTTGTTACGGATTCTTGATGAGTTGATTCGGACTTACAAAATTCCCACGCAATCCTGCGTGCTGGGACATATCACCACCCAAATGGAAGCGCTCCGGCAGGGCGCGCCGGTCGATGTCGTTTTTCAATCCGTCGCCGGGACGGAACTGGCCAACAAAAGTTTTGGTATCAATCTCGCATTGCTGGCGGAAGCACAACAAGCCGCGCTATCGCTGCGTCGCGGAACGGTGGGACAAAACGTAATGTATTTTGAAACCGGCCAGGGCTCCGCGCTGTCGGCCTCCGCCAATCATGGCCTGGACCAGCAAACGTGTGAAGCCCGCGCTTATGCCGTCGCGCGGCGGTTTCAACCGTTGCTGGTCAACACCGTTGTCGGGTTCATCGGGCCGGAATATCTGTACGATGGCAAACAGATTATCCGCGCAGGTTTGGAAGACCATTTTTGCGGCAAATTGCTCGGCCTCCCCATGGGCGTGGATGTCTGCTACACCAATCACGCGGAAGCCGATCAGGATGACATGGACACTTTGCTGACGCTGCTCGGCGTGGCCGGCTGCAATTACATCATGGGCGTGCCCGGCGCCGATGACATCATGCTGGGCTACCAATCCACGTCGTTTCACGACAGCCACTATCTCCGGCAGGCGTTGGGATTGCGCCCCGCGCCGGAATTCGAGGCCTGGCTGCACTCCATGCGCATCACCGGAGACACCGGCAAACTCCAGCCGATTGGCCGCGCTCACACTCTTCTTGCTCATGCTCCCGCAACCGCATGAAAATGCCAACCATCGGCCGGCAACTTCCCACTCGGATTCATGGGACGCGCTAAAGCGTTTCACCGATGCGCGGATTGCCTTGGGCCGGGCAGGGGGAAGCTGGCGCACAGAAACGTTGCTGGATTTTCGACTCGCGCATGCCCAGGCGCGAGACGCCGTTTGCCGGGAATTTGACATTGATTCCGTCGAACAACAGCTTCGCCAGTTGGGTTCTGAAACTGTGAGGCTTTCCAGCGGGGCGACGTCCCGCC
>JASHZU010000187.1 GCA_030042375.1 Verrucomicrobiia bacterium | reverse complement strand
GCGAGGTGGCGCGGCAAATCAATGAGCAAATCGCCGAAACGCAATTGCTCGCGCGGCCGTTCCACCGTCGTGCCGCGGGCCAGAATCTTCTTGATGCGCAGGAGCAGTTCGCGCGGGCTGAAAGGTTTGGTAAGATAATCGTCCGCGCCCAGTTCGAGCCCCAGCACACGTTCCAATTCGCCGGCCTTGGCCGTCAGCATCAGGATGGGCACGCGGGAAGTAGCCGGTTCGAGCCGCAGCGATTTACAGACTTCAAAGCCGTCCATTTCCGGCAGCATCACGTCGAGAACGACCATATCCGGGGTCTGGGCACGGGCTTTTTTGAGCGCCGCCGCACCATCTCCGGCTGCGCTCACGGCGTAACCGGCCTGTTTAAGGTTAAACTCCAGGAGCTCGACTGCCTCCGGTTCGTCATCCACGACCAAAATCTTCGGCTTCATCCGCTCTCGTGAATACCATTTTTGGCCCGGTTACACAATCCTGAATCTGGCGAAAAGCGTGTTACGGCAATGTTACATTCATGTAACGGGAGTTTTTCCGCATTTTTACGCGGATTTAGACGCGAATTTCGCGAATTTTCACTAATGCTCTTCCAATTCATCATTCTTAATTCAACATCCATCATTTAAACCCCTCCCCCCTCCCCGGGGTCTTGTACAGGTTTGTAGAGGTTTGTGCAGCTTGGTACAGGGTGTAATTTTTCGGTCGGTATCGGTTTGTTTTCACTTTGTATTTTATCCTCGAGGGTTAATTTAGGTTAATTTTACCCGCTTGGTTTTGCCACTGAGACGCAAAGGGCCAGCCGTGACTTTAGACAGAATGGACAAAATGATCAGAATCAAAAACAGATTCTGTCGATTCTGTTAATTCTGTCAAAAACCGCATATGTCAAAGAGCATTTGGTGAACGCTATAGTCCACCGCGAGCCATTTTAGCCGACGCATCGGCTTTTTCTAAGTTCTGGAATACCTAAATGACGCGAAAACTTGATGCTCACCAGTTCATACGTAAGCAACAAATATCTAACGGCTATTGCGTGTGAGAAACTCAACGGCTTCCGTCAGTTTTGAATTGCCCCTGTCACATTTTCGGGCAGACACGCGTATCGTCGTGACTTGAATGACGCACCAGTCAATAAATTTTGCCAATGGTACGATCCTGGTTGGATCCTGGTTTTGAACTCACTCTTCAATAGAACAGTGGCATGAATTGCCCGATGACATAACTCGCAAAGATGGCCATCGCAATGTCGCCATCCCGCCTCGACCCACCGCGAGCGGCAATCCGGCTGACGAGCAAGCCCGGCAACAACAACAGTGTGTCGATCCCCAAGGTGCACATGAGAGTGGAAAAAAGAAAAATGTATGTTGAAGAGGCAACCGCCATACAACCAAGCGCCAATAGCCCAGTGACAACAGGCAGGATCCACTTGGGCCATCGCAATCTAGTGAGGCCGGCGAGTGCCAGCCAGATGATGACCAGTAGAAAAAGCTGCTGGGGGATGCGACGCAACTGCGGCGTCACGCCGATCCACAGCCCCAGAGTCAGGATGAGAGCGATTAGTAGAACACCTGGAACAATAAGCCCTCGAACTCGTGCGAGGTTGGGATGAAGTTCAGGCAGGCGAAACATCAAGACAAATGCGCCCGTCATTCCCAGCACAACCCCGGCGAATCGCCACCGCCACGCAGTCGGAGCAGCAGGCACTGGTTTGCCAACAGCAGCGCACGCAGCTTTGACCGCCGCCCTCACGAGCACGGGATCGTAGGCTTCAAGGATGTGGTCGCACCAGGGAGAAATCACTGCTTGCGCATCCGTTCTCGCTCGCAACTGGGATGGTCGAAAAAATTCGTCAAATAAACCTCCTAACAAGAGCAGCGGCGGCCCATGCTCGCCCAACTTGACCGGTGCGCCGACCCCAATAAAGAGCTTTGGACGAAATCCCGCTTCAAGCACGCTCCAGCCGCCAACGCCACCGCCCAGCGAATGGCCGATGAAGACGTCCACCGTTCCAAGTGCCCGATAAGTCTCCTGGAAATTGAGATGAATATTGGTGAGGGAGCAAGGTTGTGGCGATCCTCCATATCCGGCTAGATCCACCGAATAGCACTCAAAACCAGCGGCGGCAAGCGCCTCCCCGTAGCGAAAGAGCGTTTCTTTCGAGCCGCCGTTTCCATGAGCGAGGAGCGCAATGGGATGCGGACCCGGCGTCGCGGGGAAAATCCGAAGCGCAGGTGTGTTTGTCGCCAGCATCACTTTTTCGACACGAACGCCCGGCTCGATCACTCGCGAAAGTATGGCCCCTGCAATCAGGGCAGCGATGGCCGCTGCGATTACCCAACGATTGGGGCGGGCATTCATGATTCAGTTTGCATTTTCCACAATGACAAAATCCACGGTTTGACGGCTTAGTGTCAGAGTAAGGTCAAGTTGGTCGAGCAAAACCTGCTTCAAGCCATCAGGCGTTTCATCCCATTGGAAATCAATATCAAAATTTCCGGTCAATTTGGTCTGATCAACGATCACAATGCCCAGGTTCTGCTCAAGATAGTCGATCCGGGTGTTGATGCCCTGGTCGTGTGCAAAATAAAAATCCGGTCCCTCATTGCCAGAGAATTGACCGGCCGTAGGAAGCAAGCCCGTTGCGGGAGAGGATTAGCGTTCGCAATTGTGTGAGCTGGCTCACCGACTCGGGCAACTCCGTGAGTTTTGACGCCTTCTCATTATCCCAAAGCACGCGGAGACTTGGTTCCTTCGCCCCCGACCGCCGGGCTTCTTCAATCATCTTTTCCGCTCTGCGATAAGCTTCGTTTCGTGTCATAGCCAAGTATCAACTGAGTTGTTTCGCGAATTTAACCCGAAGAATCAAGTGTGCGCATGAAGCTAAATCGGGTCAAGGAATAGTACTTTCTACTATAAGTTTTCTGGCTGCCATCATCTATCATCCATCAACCATCATCGTTCAGATCGCGGTATTCGGGAACTTAGAAAAAGCCGGCGCGACGGCTAAAATGGTCGTTGCATATGCAAAGTTTTGAATTTTCAATTTTGAATGTTGAGTTTGGGTTTTGCTTTTTTGGCGGCGCGCTCGGAGAGCGTCGCCCTACCTGGGACAGCGCAGCGCGCCGTCTCTACCATCATTCTATCAAAAATGGCCTCATCAAGCTGAATCAAGGCCAGTCCAAGCCAATCAAGCAATTTTCAGAAAAAATAAAAAATTATGAACGATAACCTGACCAGAGCTTGGATGTCGGAACGGCTCGCGCGGACTCTTGCCCCACCGGCTTGGTTCCTTCGTTTCTTTGTTGTTCAATCAACCGGGCAATACATACCGGATACCGAGTGAACAGAGCGATTTTTAACCCTGGTTAACCAAAAAAAGAATCAGCGGGCTGGCAGACGGCGGTCAGGGGACCTGCCTTCGCCAAGGCTACGGCAAGGCATGCTGACACGCTTACCATCTTCCAGCTTTAAAAAAATCAAGAATCTGCGAGGATAAACGAATGTCAGTACCTGTCATTACGGTCGGACAAATGCGGGAATGGGAAAAGGCCACCTGGGATTCCGGGCAAACGGAGGCGGAGGTCATTCGCCGCGTGGGAAAACGGGTCGCCAAACGCGCGCGCAAACTCACCCGTTCCGACGAAACGATTTTGATTCTCGCCGGAAAGGGCAATAACGGCAATGACGCCCGCGCCGCGCATGAATTCCTCGAAGACCGGAAAACAGAACTCCTCAATGTCGAGTCGCCGGAAGGCGATTTGCTGAAGCTCCAGGAGTTATTGCGCCAAAAACCGGCGCTGATTATTGACGGATTGTTCGGCATCGGATTGAACCGTCCGCTGGATGAACACTGGAAAAAATTCATATCCACGGTCAATGAATCAAAAATTACCGTGCTGGCAGTGGACACACCGTCGGGTTTGAATTGCGAGACGGGGTTGACGGAAGGCGCGGCGATTGAAGCGACCATCACTCTCACGGTCGGCGCGCCCAAAACAGGGATGCTGGCGATGGCCGCCTGGCCGTTTGTGGGCCGGCTGGAGGTGCTGGATGACACGGGGCTGGTCCCCTGCCCGCTCACGTCAGAATTGAATTGGACGATGGCGCAGGATTTTGAGCATTTTCCGCCGCGCCGCACGGAGTTCAGCCATAAAGGCACGAACGGCCATTTGGCCATCGTCGCGGGCAGTCTCGGCTATCACGGCGCGTCGGTTTTGGCGACGCGGGCGGCGCAACGGGCGCAGCCGGGGCTGATTACTTTATTCACTGACGAGCCGGTTTATCATGTGGTCGCGCCGCAATTGCAGGCGCCGATGGTGGGCGTGTTCAAAGCGGAGATGAAATTTCCCGATAACACGAGCGCAATCCTGGTCGGGCCGGGCCTTCATGCACCAGGTGTGGGCGATGACATGAGAAAAATCACACAGCGGTTGTGGCGCAATTCGTCGCTGCCGATCATTATAGACGCAAGCGCACTGGACTGGCTGGTGCCGCATTCGCTGCCCAAAAACATCGTCCGCGTGATTACGCCGCATCCCGGCGAAGCGGGGCGGATGCTGGGCGCCACGGCGCAACAGATCCAGTCGGACCG
>JASHZU010000186.1 GCA_030042375.1 Verrucomicrobiia bacterium | reverse complement strand
ATAAATGTTCGCCCCATTGCCATTGTAGGTGCCGCCCGCCACGGAAACATTCGTCGAGCCGGTGCCAATGGTCAGCAACGTATTAGTCTCCGTTGAATTGATCGCTTCGATTATCGCACCACTGCCGACGAGACATTCCTGCGAAGTCAGCACCAGCCCGCCGCTGCTGTTGCTCACCCAATATGTCGCGCCGCTCAATAGATGGATGATAATGATGGAATTGGGATTGGCGCTTCGCGCGCTGTTAATGGAAGCCTGGAGTGTCGAAATTGAGCCGGATGTGTCGCTGACCGTGACGTCACTATCGCCTGAAACATTTTCGATAAAACTATTAGTGGGCACCGTGTACAACATCCGGCTGGCCCCCTGCCCGGCAAACGCCTGGTTGGTGCAAATTGCAGCCAAAGCAACCAACGCGAACATTATTCCCGCCAGTTTATTAGTCATTGTCCGGACTTGGTTCAAGGAACTTCGTTACGGTATTTCCAAGAGGTAAAATTCGAAGGCATTTTCTGAATTAACGATATTTGTGGCCAGGCTTAGATCGCCATTCTGGTCAAATTGGTTTGTTAATATCGGCGTCCATTGGTTCAAAGGCAGCAACAGGTTCGTGCTTCCCATCAATGTGTATTGTGCACCTGCCCCGCCGTTGGTCGCTGTCATCGTTAGCGTCGGCCCACTAATGCTAATGCCCGTGATGTGCGGCGTCGGATAGGTTACTACCAGGTCAAGCGCACCGTTGATAATTTGAAGCGATGCGGTCGCGCCGGTTGCGATGCCGCCACCACTGACCGTGAATGACGACGGCAAAACCCCGCCGACCGCCCCGCCATTGGCGGCGATGATTGAATATGCGCCGCCCTCCAAAGCCGGGCCGGTGTTGTTAATTTTCAAAACGGTGCCGGAAGACAACGTCAACGTGCCACCAGTGATGCTCAATGACGGCGTTCCCGTCGTGTATGTCAGTGACAATATCCCTGAGCCCGCGCCGACATTTCCATTTAGCACCGCCATGGACGTGCTGTTGCTCAACGTCTGGCCTGATGCCAGCGCAAAGCCGGATGAAAGGCCCGAAACATTAAACGTCGCTCCACCACCAATAGCAATGGCAGGGCTGCTGGCGATCGAACCGGTTCCGCTCAACGCCAGGCTGCCTGCGGCGATAGTCGTATTGCCGCTATAGGTATTGGCCCCGCTCAACGTCTCGGTGCCAGTGCCAATTTTGGTCAAGGCAAGACTGTTGCCGCTCTTGATTACTCCCGCGTAAGTCCCGCTTGCGTTATTGTTTCCCACCGTCAGCGTGGCGGCGGTGGCCGAACTATTGGTAATGACCAGTAACGTTAAATCATCCGAAGTAACATTGGGATCACTCGACAATCCATTAATCGTTTGGCTGAAACCGTTCAAATCGAAAACGGTGGGCGCGATCCCGGATTGGAATTCGATTCCAGGAGTCGTCATGATAAAATTGCCGGCGCCGGAACCAGTGGGAATCTGCTGGCCCGAAGCGCCCAGCCTGAGCGTGCCATCGGCATTGGTCGTGTTGCCCCCCCAACTGTTGGCGTTGGCGGTAACGTTGGACAAAATGAGGATGCCGCTGCCGGCTGACGATGACGTGCTGGTGCGGCCGAAGCGAAGCGTATAGCCATTGCCGCCGTCTGTAATCTGGCCGGAAATAAAACTGCCCCCGCTGGCGCTGCGCGGCGTGATGCCGGCGTTGCCCAGTAACGTGACAGTGCCGGTGAGGTTAACCCCTGAAGTGGCAAAACGAATAGCGCCAAGATGGGAACTGTCAGCATCGTTTTCGGGGGGGCCGTAGTTGATGATACTGCAAAGACTGCCGCATGCCCCCGCCGCGTCAAAATAAATGGAATCGCCATTGGCTGACCCGGTTTCCACAATGTTCTGGTTATTGAACGCGCTTGTCGTTGTATTGTCCCGCAACGAGCCGGTCACGGTAAAACCTCCAGTAATTGTGTTCGCACTGCTTAGAACGAGAAAGCCTCCGCCAGTCTTGGCCAGGCCCTGGGAACCAGCCAGGACGGCGCTAATTGTAGCAGACTCGGTCGTTCCGCCAACGGCCAGCGAGAAAGGGACATCAACGTATGGTGTTCCACTGCTGGTTTCCATCGTTAGGGTATCACCGCTGCTGGCAGCAATCGTGTAAGTATTGGTCAGCCACGCTGTCCCACCAAACTCCAATGCGCCAATCGTCAAGCCGCTAAAGTTGATAGTGACAGTGAGCGCCGTATTAGCGGCGAGACCGTCAGGCCCCTGAGGAAAAGTTGCCGTGTTGTTCGTGCCGCTGGCGATGACCCCGTTAAGCCATGCCGATGGCACGCCCCAGTTAGCGCTGGTGTTGGTGTTCCAGATTCCATTAGACGACACGACCGTTTGCACACCATCAATAAGACTGAACTGCTGGTTCGCGGCACCACTATAAGGCTGCTGGTCTAGCTGCGTCCCCGCGGTTGTGCTGGCACCCGGCACATCCAAACACAGGCCGCTGTGGCGGTTGAGCAAGTAATAAAGACCGTTCCCGGCCGAAACCGGCATCCATTGATCATCCTGCGACGTGCCGAACACCCATTGAATAATCAGCGCACCAGCGCTGGTCGATGCACCCTGCACAACGAGGTCCAGCCCGCTGTTTTTGTTATTGATCTGGTAATAACCGCTGTCCGTCGGGATCAATGACCATTGGTCCCCGCCGAGCGTGTTAGTTGGCCCCAGAATGACTGCCGCGCCCTGGGATGTCGAAGCGTTCGTAACCACCGCGTCATAGCCACTGTTGCTGTCCTGGATATATTGATAGCCACTGACGTCTGGTGAGTTGAAAAAGGCCTCGCTTCCGCTCGTGGAAATTTCCGTGGCGTTACCGGCCAAATAATTTTGCGAATAATAATTCTGCGTTCCGGCCTCGTCGCTTTCAATCCCGTCGCCCGTGCTGTCCTGCGCAACGTTATCAAAAAAGAAATTGTGCGACGTCAGCGTGTTGGTGCTATTGGAGCCTCCGTTGACACCCGTAGAACCGCTGCGCATTCCGTTGCCGCCG
>JASHZU010000185.1 GCA_030042375.1 Verrucomicrobiia bacterium | reverse complement strand
CAAACGACGGAAGAACCGCGGGATTTGAGTGAGATTGAAGTGGCGTTGATTGACCAGGTGGCTTCGCTCGTCACCAGCGAATGGTGCAATCACTGGCCTGAAATGCGCGGGCTGCATCCCTCGCTGCTCGGCCATGAAAATAACAGCCGCTATTTGCAAACCGCCAGCCCGGACGCGGCCATGCTGGTTTTAACATTGACCGGCGGCATCGGGGAACAGGCTGAGAACATTCAACTGGTTTTCCCGTATGCGACAGTGGAACCGCTGGTGCGGCTGCTTTCGCCGTCGCTGCCCGGCGCGGATGCAGTGCCGGCACGATCCGCCAAACCCAAATGGAACACGGAATTTGACGACGTGCGGGTGCCCGTGACCGCCGAATGGCATGGCTTGACAATGTCCGCCGGCGAAATTTCGCGACTCAAGGTCGGCGACATGCTTGCGCTCGACCCCGCGTGCGCGGCGCAGGTGCATTTGCGCCTGAGCCATGTTCCCAAATTTATCGGCCGCCCCGGGACTTCCGGGGGCAAATGGGCCGTACAACTGACCACGATTAACCAAAACAGCGCCACATGAGTTCCCCTGCCGACAACCCGGCCAACCTGAACATCGTCCTCGACGTGCCCGTCAGCCTGACCATCGAACTGGGCGGATGCCAGTTACCGATGCGCGAAGTGCTGCAATTGAACATCGGCTCGGTCGTGCAGTTGGACAAACCCGCCGACGCGCCTGTGGAATTGAGCATCAATGGCAAGCTTATTGCACGCGGCGAGGTGGTGGTGATTGAAGATCGTTTTGGCGTCAAAATTACCGAGGTTATCGGAAATACCAATAGCGCGGCAGCGTGATGAAACAATCTGGTTTCAATTTTTTCCGGCTGCTGATGTCCGGCGGCGTATTTTTTTTTGCGCTGACCGCCAGCGCAGAAACTAATTCCACTGCTGGCCTGCTCGTTCCCCCGTCTTTGCCGGATGCGCCCGTTTCCTTTTTTCGCGTCATGGGCGCGCTGGCGCTGGTCATTGGGCTTTTTCTGGGCGGCGTTTGGCTGTTTAAAAACTGGCAGCGACTGGCGATACAACGCGGCCGCGCTCCTAAATTAAGCGTGTTGGAATGCCGCTCGCTTGGAGGGCGTCATGCCATTTATGTGATTGGGTACGAACAGGAACGCTACCTCATCGCCTCCTCTCCCGCCGGCGTGAACCTGTTGAGCCATCTCCCGGCGGCCACGGAAGCGGCCAGCGAGGCGGGCAATTCTCCCAAACCAAGTTTCACCCAGGCGCTGGGGCAGGCACTCAAAGGCAAATGAAAAAGAATTTAAAAATCTTCAGCTTCATTGCCCTGCTCTTCTTGTTTGCGCTGGGGGCTTCGGCGCAAACGAATAACCCCGCCGGTTTTGGCCCGATTTCCATCACACTCGGCGCGAATAACAACGCGCCGGATGTGGACATGAGCATCCGGATTTTGTTTTTCCTGACGCTGCTGTCGATGGCGCCGGCGATTTTGCTTTTGATGACGAGCTTCACGCGCATTGTCATTGTGCTTTCCTTCGTCCGTAGCGCGCTGCAATTGCAAGGCACGCCCGCCAATCAAATCATCGTCGGGCTGGCGTTGTTCATCACGTACTTCGTCATGGCGCCGGTTTGGGACAACATTAACAACAACGCCATCGCTCCCTACCGGGCGCATCAAATCACCAGCCAGCAGGCGCTGGATCGCGCGTCCGCCGAGATGCGCACGTTCATGCTCAGGCAAACGCGGGCGAGCGATGTGGAACTATTCGTCTCCATGGCGAAAATGCAACCCACCGCGCCAGACCAGTTGCCGCTGCGGATTGTGACACCCGCGTTCATCATCAGCGAACTGCGGACAGCGTTTGAAATGGGCTTCCTGATTTATGTGCCGTTCATCCTGATTGATATCGTTGTGGCGACGGTGCTGATGAGCATGGGCATGATGATGATGCCGCCGATGGTCATTTCGCTGCCGTTGAAGCTGCTACTCTTTGTGCTCGTGGATGGATGGTCGCTCGTCGTCTCATCGCTCGTGCGCAGTTTTGGAATGTAAAATTTATGAATGCTGAATTTGCCATTGAATTGTTGAAAACCATGATTTACCAGGCGCTCACCATTGCCGCGCCGATTCTCATCACAGCCATGGTCATCGGCCTGGCTATCAGCCTGTTCCAGGCGGTGACAACCATCCATGAACAAACCCTGGCGTTCGTGCCCAAGGCGCTCGGAGTCATCGGCATTTTGCTGCTGTTAATGCCCTGGATTGTGCGCTCACTCGTCGAATTCACCACGGGCGTCATTGATAAAATGCCTTACATGGTCCAGTGAACCTGACATGGAAGTGGACTTTTACAATTGGATGCTGGTGTTTTTGCGGCTGGGAGCTTTTCTGATGGTGCTGCCGTTTTTTTCGATGGCTGAATTCCCGATAACGATGCGCGTGGCCCTGAGCGCATTGGGGGCGTTGCTAATTGCGCCAATCCTGCCGCCTTATCCGCTAAACAGCCTTGATTTCGTTTCGCTGCTGGGCGTGATGATCCAGGAAGTCAGCATCGGCGTGCTGCTGGGATTTGTGACGCGGATGATTTTTTACGCGGTGGAACTGGCGGGCAGCATCATTTCTTCCGAGATGGGCCTCAACATGGCGGCCATCTTCGACCCAATGAACCAGCAATCGAATCAAATCGCCGGGACCGTCCTCACGTTCCTGGCCACGGTCGTGATGCTGGCGCTCAATTTGCATCACTGGCTGTTGCTGGCGTTTGTACGGACGTATGCGTTCCTGCCGCCGGGTGGTGCGCACCTCAACAGCGCCTTGTTTGAAACAATTGTGGCGCAAAGCAGCCACGTTTTCATGATCGCGCTGCAAATTTCCGCGCCGATTATTGCGACTTCCTTTGTCATCACGCTGATCTTTTCCGTGCTGAGCCGCGCGGTACCGCAGATGAATGTATTCGTGGAGATGTTCGGCTTCCGGATTGTGGGAGGACTGATTGTTTTCGGTTTCACGCTGCAATTGTCCGCGCAGTACGTGGCCAATTATTTGAACCGGCTGCCCGATGACTTGCTGGCGGTGGCCCAAATGCTGGGGGGAAAATAACATGCCCGACCAACCCGCGGGGGAGAAAACCGAGCAACCGACACCACGAAAGCTGGAAGAAGCCATCAAGCGCGGCCAAATCGCCCAAAGCGCGGAGGTGCAAACGGTGTTTGTGCTGCTGGGATTTCTCGCCGCGCTGGCGTTTGCGGGGCGCGAAATCTGGGACCAATTCGTCAGTGTCATCGTGATGACGCTGAGTCATTTGTATGACACCACGCTTACGACCAATTCCTTGCAGGGTTATGGTGTTTCCGCCGCGTTTGTCGTCATCAAATGCGTTGGACCGGTCATCCTGGCCACGGCAACGGCCGGATTGATTGCCGGAGCAATCCAAAATCGTTTCAACACCGCGCCTGAAGTGCTAACGCCGAATTGGAACCGGGTCAACCCGGTGGAAGGTTTCCAACGGCTGTTTTCCGGACGCATGCTGGCGCCGACCATTTTGGGCGCCGTCAAATTCGCTTTCATTCTCGCCATCACCTATTCCGAAATCCGCAAAGTGGTGAACGACCCGATTTTCACTTCGGCAGTGAGCAGCGAACGCCTGGCGGAGTTTATGGGCCAAACCTGCCTGCGGATTTTTCTGCGGGTGAGCCTGGGACTCATCGTCATCGCGGGGGCGGATTACGCCTATCAATTCTGGCGCACGCAGCGGGACCTGATGATGACGAAGCAGGAATTGAAAGATGAATTAAAGAACACGGAAGTCAACCAGCGCATCAAGGCGGCGCGGCGCAAGCGGCGGGCCATTTCCAAAGCCAAGGCGCTGGCGGAGGTCCCCAAAGCCGATGTCGTCGTCACCAACCCGACGCATATTGCCATTGCGCTGCGTTATGATCGCAAGACGATGCGCGCGCCAAAGGTCGTGGCCAAAGGCATCCGTTTGAACGCGGAAAAAATCCGTGAGATTGCGCAGCAACACCAGGTCCCCATCGTGGAGAACAAACCGCTGGCGCGTATGCTTTTCAAGCATGGACGTGTCGGTGGCGAGATTCCTGCTGAGCTGTATGCGGCTGTGGCTGAAATTCTTGCATGGGTCTATCGGGTGAACCGCTACCGCTATTACGCGGAGCAAAACCAAACATAAAAAATAAATGGGCGCGCTAAGTGACAGGATGCGGAAGTTGCTCCGTTACGGAGATTTATGGCTCGTCGTCGCGTTGCTGGGCACGATTCTTTTACTGATTCTGCCGGTCGCGCCGGCGGTGCTGGACCTTTTGCTGACGTGCAGCATCAGCATTTCGCTGCTCACGTTGCTGGTCATTCTTTACCTGCGAACTCCGGCAGAATTTACCGGGTTCCCCACCCTGCTGCTTTTCATCACTCTTTTCCGATTGGGATTAAATGTCGCCGCAACACGGCTTATTTTGCTGAACGGTTATGCCGGGCACATCATCCAGGCCTTTGGCAACTTCGT
Source organism: Verrucomicrobiia bacterium (assembly GCA_030042375.1). Next base: position 2,502 of record JASHZU010000185.1, on the reverse strand, counting down.
GGTTCAGGGCAATTACGTCGTCGGCCTCGTGGTTTTCCTGATTCTGGTCCTGATTAATTTCATCGTCATCACCAAGGGCGCGGGACGCATCGCAGAAGTGGCCGCGCGTTTCACGCTCGATGCCTTGCCGGGCAAACAAATGGCGATTGATGCAGAACTCAACGCCGGGTTGATCAATGAAACCGAGGCGCGCAGCCGCCGGCGCGCGCTAGAAGAGGAATCCGATTTCTACGGGGCGATGGACGGTGCAAGCAAATTTGTGCGCGGCGATGCCATTGCAGCCATCCTCATCACGCTCATCAACATCATCGGTGGTTTTGCCGTGGGAATTGTGCAAAAAGGCATGACCGTGAGCGACGCGCTGCAGCATTTTACGATTTTGTCCATCGGCGACGGTTTGGTTTCCCAGGTTCCGGCGCTCGTCACCTCGACGGCCGCCGGTATTCTCATCACCCGTGCCACTGCGAAAAACGACCTGGGCAAGGAACTGGGGCGGCAACTGCTGATTTATCCGAAGGCGCTGACGATTCTCTCAGTCATGCTGTTGGTTTTGTCCATTGTGCCCGGTTTGCCAATGCTGCCGTTCCTCACACTGGCCATCATTACAGGATTGCTTTCCTATTCCATTCACCGGCACGGCACACCGGAATTGGGAGCGCCGGTCTCGGCGAGCGCCGGAGGAACTCACGGGAAGCCAGGCGAAGCGAAAGCCGCCGGCAAGGCTGCAGATGCGAAAGCTTCGGACAAATTGGAAAATCTGCTCACGCTGGATACGCTGCAAATCGAACTGGGCTATGGCCTGGTAACGTTGGCCGACACCAAAAAGGGTGGCGACTTGCTGGAGCGCGTCACCGGCATACGGCGCAATTTTGCACAAGAGATGGGGCTGCTGATTCCGCCCATCCGGCTCCGGGACAATTTGCAGTTGGGTACCAATGAGTATCGCTTTTTGCTGAAAGGAAACCCCATTGCCAGGGGCCAGATTATGCCGGGGCATTGGCTGGCGATGAACGCGACCAACAGCAAGGCGCCACTGAAGGGGATTCCCACGGTCGAACCGGTTTTCCAATTGCCTGCAACGTGGGTCACCAGTGTGGAACGCAAATCCGCCGAGATGTCGGGATTTACTGTTGTGGATGCGCCGTCGGTCATGGTCACGCACCTTTCCGAAACCGTCCGCCGCCGTTGCCATGAAATTCTCACCCGGCAGGATGTGCAGGCGCTGCTGGACAACCTGAAACAAACGAACCCGGCGGTGGTGAATGAATTGATTCCCGCGCAATTGAGCATCGGACAGGTGCAGCGGATTTTGCAAAATCTTTTGGCGGAAGGCATTTCCATCCGCAATCTTGCTGGCATTTTGGAAAAAGTGGGCGATTACGCGGCTTCCACCAAAAATCCCGACGAGCTTTCTGAATTTGCGCGCCGTGCCCTGGGCGCGCAGATTACCAAACCATTCCAAACCGAAGCGGGAGCGTTACGCGCCATCACGATTGATCCCCGGCTGGAACAACAGCTCACGCAGGGAGTGCGACAATCGCTTTCGGAAATCGCGCTGATTATCGAACCCCGGCTGGCGCGGCATATTATTGATACGCTTTCTAAATTTGTGCAGCAAATGATTGCCGCAGGACAGCAACCGGTGGTTTTGTGCGCCCCGCAGTTGCGGCTGGCGTTCCGGCGGTTTTTTGAGAACTCGTTCAGCGACCTCGCGGTGCTGTCGTATTCGGAAATCCCCGCGCGCGTGCAAATCCAGAATGCGGCGGTCATCCCGGGCGTGGAATAAGCGATGAAAGTTATCTCCATCATCGCCGAAAATCCGCACGCGGCCTTGACGCAGGTGCACGACCAGCTTGGCCCGGACGCTGTGATTGTCAGCGTACGGAAAATGCGCCACGACGCGATTTCATGGTTTTTGCCGCATCGCCGAAAAATTGAAGTGACGGCTTGCGTGCCGCAAAAGCCGGTCGAAGCAGACAGAGATCCCCTCCCAAAGGCAGAAACCAACCGCGTTTTTCCTTCGCAGAAAACGGCCTTGGAAAGGCCGGTGTTCAGGCCATCGGAAGGACGGTGGCGCAGCATCGGATGGCTGGAGGCAAACGGTCTTATGCCCGCTTTTGCCAAGCAATTGGAAGAAAAAGTCCGCGTGCTGTATGGCGGCAAACCGCTGGCCACGATGCAAACCGAGTGGACGGCGGTCACGGATTTAATCATCTGCCATTGGCTTCCGGCGCGGCAGGCGATGACGGGCACGGGACGGCCACATGTTTTTATTGGGCCGCCGGGCTCCGGCAAAACAACGGCGCTGTGCAAGTGGATGACCTCCGCCATTCTCATCAATGAAAGCCGTGTGTGCGCATGGCGGCTGGATGGCGAAAGCGCAAACAGCTCGGGCCTTTTGACGTTGCATTGCGAATTGATGGGCGCGCCGTTGGAACGTTTTTGGAACGGGCCGGACGAAACCGCGGATTTGCAATTCGTGGATTTGCCGGGCGCGGAAAT
>JASHZU010000184.1 GCA_030042375.1 Verrucomicrobiia bacterium | reverse complement strand
TTTCACCCCTTTTAATTAAGCAAAACGAAATTAATTTATGCCGAATACGAAGTCAGCCGAGCGCCGGATGCGCAGCAACGAACGCAAACACATGCACAACCGCAGCATCACCTCGAAGTTGCGGGGATTGGAAAAGCAGTTCCGGGCGCTGATCGCCGGCGGAAAGAAGGACGAAGCCGCCAAGGCGTTGTCCGGGGTTCATTCTGCTTTTGATAAAGCCGTGAAATCCGGCGTGGTGCCGCGCCCAACGGCAAACCGCAAGAAATCCCGCCTGGCGCACGCGCTCAAGGGCGTGAAGTAAAAAGTTTCGAGCTCGCCATCCCCATTTTGGCGAGCCGGTATTGCAGTCCCACCCACAGACAACCGAAGCCGTATTTCACGCTGCGGCGGAAGTTGATCGATGAGGCTTCGGGAAAATATTTCGTCGGGCAACTCACCTCGCCAATGGTAAAGCCGTGCCAGAGAATTTGCGCGAGCATTTGGTTGTCGAAGATGAAGTCGTCGGAATTGTGCGAGGTATCAATCTTCTCGAGGATTTGACGGGAGAAGGCGCGGTAGCCGGTGTGGTACTCGGAAAGTTTGGCGCCGAGCAGAAGGTTTTCCGTGAAGGTCAGGAAACGGTTTGAAATGTATTTCCAATAGGGCATCCCGCCCTTCAGAGAATATCCCCCCAAAATGCGGCTGCCGAGAACGCAGGGATGAACTTCGTTGGCGATGATGGAAGCCATGGCAGGAATGAGTTTGGGGGTGTATTGATAATCCGGGTGGAGCATGATGACGATGTCCGCGCCGGCTTCAAGGGCGAGGCGGTAGCAGGTTTTTTGGTTCCCGCCGTAACCGCGATTTTTTTCATGCACGTGGACGCTGACGCCAAGGAGCTGGGAGGCGACGGCCACGGTATCGTCGCGGCTTTTATCATCCACGAGAATCATTTTGTCCACAATGCCCTGTTGCAGGACCTCGTCCACGGTGATGGTGACGGTTTTGGCCGCGTTGTAAGCGGGCATGACGACGACGACTTTTTTTCCGAAGTACATTCTAATTTAATTCATGCTGCCCAAACGCGGTGGCGCTTGGAAAGAAAAATTGCCTTTTTGCAGTCGGATAAAGCAGGCGGAATGCCGTTTCTGGCAGGAAGGAGGGGATTTGGGCACGAAAAAGTTGTTCCTTGCGGGGCGTTTAATCGCGTCGCATTCTTTGAAAAACGATGATCGCGTTCATGGACCAATTCGCAAAACGCCCGAAGGTGTTTTCGGCCGTGGTCAGCCTGGCGCTGGTGGCAGTGGTGGGCGTCATTGATTATCTTTCCGGTTACGCGATTTTCTTTTCCGCGTTTTACCTGCTGCCGGTGGGGCTGGCGTCATGGTTTGTGGGCGGTTTTTTTGGGATTATCATTTCGACGTTGAGCGTGGTGGTTTGGCTCGTGGGCGATTATGAAGCGGGGGAACGTTATTCGAGTGTCTTTGTCTGGATTTGGAATGGAGCGATTGGGCTGACGGTTTATATTGTGGTGGTGAAAGCCCTGACGTTGTTGAGACGATTGCATTATGAATTGGAAGAGCGGGTGCGCCAGCGAACGACGGCGCTGACGAATGAAGTGCAGGAACGCGCGCGGCTGGAAAAGGAGATCCTGGAAATCAGCGAGCGCGAGCAACGGCGGATTGGGCATGATTTGCACGACAGCCTGTGCCAACATTGGGCAGCGACGGCGATGGCAGGCCAGGTATTGACGGAGAAGCTGGCCGCGAAATCCCTAACGGAAGCGGACGATGCGCGGAAAATTGTGAAGCTGGCCGAAAACGGCATTACGCTGACGCGAAATCTTGCCCATGGAATTTCTCCGGCAGAAATGGAAACGGAAGGGCTGATTACGGCGTTGCGTGAGTTTGCGACGAACATTTCCCAGTTGTTTAAAGTGAACTGCACATTTGATTGCGAATCTCCGCCGATGGTAGATGACGCGGCAGCGGCGACACACCTGTATCGAATCACGCAGGAGGCGGTGAACAATGCCATCCGCCATGGCAAACCGAAGCAAATTGTCGTGAGCCTTTCCAATCAAAAAGGGCGGATAGAACTGACGGTGGAAGACGACGGCAGCGGGTTGCCGGAGGATTGGCAGAAAGATCGCGGAATGGGCACGCGCATCATGGCGCACCGCGCGGCCATGATGGGCGGGACATTTTCGATCGAGCCGAACCCGACAGGCGGTACGTTTGTGAAATGTTCGGTTCCCGCGGCAACAACGACCAAAAATTTATCATGACGAGCCAAGCGAACAAAAAAAAGATATTCCTGGTGGACGACCATCCGCTGGTCCGCGAATGGCTGGCGAATTTAATTCATCAACAAACCGACCTGGCCATTTGCGGCGAAACAGAAAGCGCGCCAGCGGCGTTGTCTTCCATCGGGACCGCCCAACCCGACCTGGTCATTGTCGACATTAACTTGAAAAATTCCTCGGGCGTGGAACTGATTAAGGATTTAAAGAAGTTGCATCCGCAGGTTCCGGTGCTGGTACTGTCCATGCATGATGAATCGCTTTATGCGGAGCGGGTTTTTCGCGCCGGCGCGCGCGGGTATGTCCATAAACGGGAGACGGCCCATAAAATGATCGAGGCGATCCGCCGTGTGCTCGAAGGAAAACTTTACGTGAGCGAAAAGAGCGCAGAAATCCTGGCGGGGCAATCGGTGAAGGGAAGCACCGCCAGCAAGCCGACGGTGGAACTGTTGAGTGACCGGGAACTGGAAGTTTTTGACAAGCTTGGCCAGGGAATCGGCACGCGGCAGATTGCGGAAGATTTTCACGTGAGTGTCAAAACCATCCAGGCGTATTGCGCGCGCATCAAGGAAAAGCTCAACCTCAATAGCGCTACGGAGTTGCTTCGCGAGGCCGTCCGCTGGCACGACAGCCGATCTAAAGAATAAATTTCGCTGTCGGATTTTGCCCTACAAAGAAATATACCCCACCTGACAGACGGCGGCATGGAAGATGAGGCACTCTGCCAGAATGAATTTTCTGCCTCGAGCCAAAACCGCCGCGATCGTTGCGACGATAGCGTCGATTTTTGCGGCTGCCTTTTTGATTTCCGGTTGCAGTCAAAATGACGACGCGGCTGCGCAGTCGCCGACTGATCAGAATACGAATGCTTCCGGGCCACCGACGACTGAGCTGACGGGCGACCAATTAAACGCCATCAAAATCGGGACGGTAGGCACCTATCTTTTCCCCATCGAAAAGGAAGCGGTGGGGACGGTTTTTTTTGATGAAGACCCGAACACTGTCCAGGCCGAATCCACCCTGATTGGCGCGGCGGCGGCCGAAGAATTGGCCACGAACGTACTGGCACGCGCGCAGGCGCTTTACGATACCAACGGCGTTTCGAAAGCTGAACTAGAACAGGACGCTTCGACGGAACAAACGGCCAGGGCGGCGCTTAAGGCGGCGCGGGATGCGGTTCGCGCATTAGGCGAGACGGACGATGACATTGATCAAATGATTGCCGCGGGCAGGATTGAGGCGGCACATGGCGTGCATGGCCAGCCGAAATGGGTGCAGGCTTATGTTGACGAAAATGATAGTCCGTCAGTTCGGTTGGGACAACCGGTCAAAGTCAAAGTAGCAGCTTTCCCCGACCGTGTTTTCGATGGCACGGTGTCCAAAATATACGCGACGATCGATTCGAATACTCATCGCATGGCCGTCCGGGCCGAGGTGGACGATCCTGACAATGCGCTCCGCGTCGGGATGCTGGCCTCGATGACGATTGAAGTCTCGAAGCCGCTCGAAGCCACGGCTATTCCCGCCAATGGGGTGGTCCGGGAAGGCGACGGGACGATGACCGCATGGGTCACGACGGACCGCCAGCATTTCACCCAAAGAATTATCAAGACGGGTTTGCAGGAAGACGGCGAGGTCCAAATTTTGGATGGCCTGCAACGCGGCGAACTGGTGGTGACGGATGGTGCGGTCTTTATTGACAACATTCTGTTTGCTCCGCAGACCGATTAGACAGAGGCATACCAGTATCCATAAAGGCCATCATGCTCAAATCCCTTGTTGCCTCCTGTCTTAGCCGCCGCACAGTCGTCATTTTTGCGTTGCTGTTGTTTGCCGCAGCCGGGTTTTTTGCCGCCAAGAATATTAACATCGAGGCCTATCCCAACCCTGCCCCGGTCATCCTGGAAATCACCGCGCAGGCCCCAGGACTCTCCGCTGAAGACATGGAGCGTTATTATACTATTCCAATGGAGGTTGCGCTTTATGCCACTCCCGGCGTCCAGGTCATCCGTTCCACGTCGTTCTATGGTTTGTCCTTCGTGCGGGTGGTCTTCAAGTATGGGGTTCCCTACGATTTCGCCTATGCCCAGGCAGTCGTTTCGTTGCAGCAAAACTGCACTTTGCCAGGCGGCCAAATTCCGTCGGTGAACCAGAACAGCGGCACCGGTGAGATTTATCGCTACACCGTGCAAGGGCCTCCGCATTTTGGGCTGACCAATCTGCGCACGGTGCAGGATTGGATTATTTTGCGCCGGCTTTCGACTATTCCCGGCGTCATCAACATCAATAGTTGGGGCGGCACGACCAAGGAATTTGACGTGGAAGTGGACCCGCACAAACTGGAATTTTACGGAGTCACCGTGCCGCAAATCATCACCGCACTGGGCAATGCAAACATCAACGTGGGCGGGCGGGAAATTGACATGGGTCAGCAGTCCATCAACATCCGGGGCATTGGGTTATTTGATGACGGCGGGAATGACGATTTGACCCGAGGCTATAAGGTCAATGACATTGAAAACGTTGTTTTATCCCAATACAACGGCATACCGGTATTGGTGAAGGATGTGGCCAATGTGGTGGTGACCAACGTGCCACGGCTTGGCATCTTCGGCAAGGACACGAACGACGATGTGGTGGCGTCGATTGTGGTAATGACCCGGACCGCAAAGGCGGCGGATGTGCTGCCGCAAGTCAGGGCCATGGTCGCGAAAATGAACACTGATGGCAGCCTGCCGCCAGGAGTCAAAATTGTGCCCTTTTATGATCGGGACGATTTGGTCAAGGTCACGACCCATACTGTCTTTCACAATCTCGTTTTCGGCTGCATCCTGATTTTCCTGATTCAGTGGATATTCCTGGGAGACCTTCGCAGCGCCCTGATTGTGGGGATCAACATCCCGATCGCTTTTTTCTTCGCCTTAATCATTTTGGTGCTGACAGGCGAGAGCGCCAACCTGCTGTCCGTGGGCGCGGTCGATTTCGGCATCATTGTGGATTCAGCCGTGATCCTGGTGGAGTGCATCTTTAGGAATTTCCAAAGATCGGAAGAAGAAAAGAAAGGCCTGTTGAAACGCCTCGCCGAGGGTTCCTGGGGGGCAGACCCAACCTATGGCCCGGGGCCAACCTCCGAATGGTCGGATCGATTGAGGCTCATCCT
>JASHZU010000027.1 GCA_030042375.1 Verrucomicrobiia bacterium | reverse complement strand
AAGAACAGGATTCCGGTGGCTTTCTGTTTTCATTCTTTTATTGGCCGCGCCGTTTTGCAGCGGCGGGCAGCCAACCAATTTGCTCGACCGGCTCACGCCCATCCCGCCGTTTCCCGAGGTGCAAGCGGCGGCCGAGGCTGTCGGCATTCCGCTGGACGGGATGAGTTCATCGACAGACTGCGGCACCCTGACACCAGGCGATTCGGTCACAGCGCTCATCACATTGCATCAAAGGGGAAACCGCCTTTCCCAATGGCTGGTTTATTTCCAGGTCGTCCCTACGCCCAAAGAGAAGGACCCCAAACCGCCAAAGCCCCTGGTGCTTTACACGTCCATGGGCGGCAAGTTCGAATTCCCGAGCAGTCCTGCGACCTTTCGCATCCGCACCATTGGCCCTTATCAGAATACCGATTCTTTCTGGGGAAAACATACAGCCAAAGACAAAAGTACCACGGTCTCGATCGATGCGGGGTTCCTTGGCCTGGGCATGGATAAAGGCGCAGCGGTCATCTACCGGTTGAACCATACCTGTCCAAGAGAGTACGTGACCAACTTCGACTTTCGGATTTCGGGAAGACCGTTTGATGCAGCACAAACCAACCGCAATCATGATCTGGCCGTAAAGCTGCATATCACTCCCGAAGAAGAACGTGCCATGGCCAGTGGCGCACCCGCATTGGATTCGTATTTCAGTTCCGTTTCCGCTACGCCAAGTCTCGACGGCATCATGATGAAAGTCATCAGCCTCCCGTCACTGTGGTCGATTTTAAAAAACGGCGGCATTACTCCGGAGTTTGGCATGAGAGTAAAACAAATCGCCCCGGTTTCGCTGCAATGGGATTTGCCGACGAAGGAGACGGTCTATCAGTTGCCCATCTTTCTGACGCTCAACAAGCAGCCGGCAATCAATGCGGCGTTGCTGGTAACGGACCCACGGCCACCGTTGCTGGCCTCCGGAGGGATTGTTGGTTTCGAGGCGGAGGATCCGTCGGACAACGAAATTTATATTACGTTTCGGATTATTAGCGCGCGGTAATCAATCATCCGCTTCCGCCACCACCGGGTCGTGTCCCGGTGATATCGTAATACGATAGAGTGTTTTGAAATTGCTTGACTCTAAATAATCCAAACCGGCGGAAACAACCATTCCGGACTTATTGTTTGCGATGACGTTTGCTGCAGGCACAAAATCCCAATATTCATATTTCGCGGCAAAGACAGGCAAAAATCGCCCTGGTTCCGTCTCTTCCAGAATCATAAGCACATCTGCATAATCATAACCGGAACCAGAAAGAGAAAGTTTTGCCTCAATCACCCGCTGCCCGTTCACTCTGCCCAGCTCGTGTGTCTGGGCCCAATTTATTGTGGCTTTTTCCTGGCGAAAGAGTTCATCCCATGCAGGAATTTGAGTTGTGTAATAATCCAGGGTTTGCGGTTCGCGGGGAACAAAAAGGCGGACAGGCTGCTGATCCTGGTGAAAATCCTTGCGATCATAAAGCACCGGCCAATTCGTGTTGGAGCTGGGGGCAAAACAGGAATTATATTCAGCCGCCAAACTTTGGGCATCGGCAGCCATATCAGGATCGGGATCATGGACAAACTTGAGCACAAGCTGGTCTGCATCAGCATCCAAAAATCCGCGCAGCGTTTCTCCCAGGATAGAGGTATAACAGCCCGTTCCATTCCGCATATTGGCAGCATTTTCAACGGCCTTTAACCCGGCAGGACGATCGTACTTGAGCCAGTAACGAAGAATGGCTGTTTGAATAGAACAAGCCCACCCTTTTTCGGCGCTGCCGTAAAAGGCAACGACCTGCGGCAAAATACGTCCGGAGGCATAGCGCTCAATCAACACGGCGATTTTAAAAGTATCATCCCTGGGATTATTGAGATGCGCCGCGAGAACATCATCCAGTTCCGGTAATTGTTTGTCCGGCAGCGCCTCTAAAACGAATAAAGAAAACAAAGGATTTCCCCTTTGTATATCTTCTAATATTAGCGGCCGCACCGCTTCCGGCTTCACATCAAGCAGACGGACAAATACATAATCCGTAAAACGGAGGTCATTCTCATCTTCGGAGTTAGTGGGGAAGATTGCCAGGGGCGACAAAACATCCGCAAATTCGGGACAACGCGCCTCCGGCCAAAGGCCCGAGAGTACCTGCAATTGGTTGGCGCGGGTAAATTTGGGAAAATCATGCGCCAATCGTATCCGGTCCTCCTCGTGCGGATTGGCTACGTCCAGATGGTACATTTTTGCCAGGATATCTAAAGACAAGTCGGCCGTCCGGGCATTGTCAGGATATGCCGCTTCGTCATCTAGAGAGCCTGATTCATATGTTACCTTTTCAAATTGTCCGGGGCTGATCACTCGATTACTGCTACTGCCTTCGCCGCCGGTAACATCGTATATTATAAATACCCGCCAATCGGGCGATACCCAATACGCCACGCTTTGTCCTCCACCCGTAATCGTGGAGGCTTCCCCGGGGCCGCTGATTAACCCTTGCGGATTCCGTTCATGCCATACTGGTAATATTTTTTCAACTTCTCCGCGAGTCATCCCGATCCTGACACTGGATATTTGTGCAGACCAGTATTGCTCGTCATCCGGTTGTGAAAGAAGAGTCGCGCAGCCGGCCAATAGGCCGCCCGATACGAGCGCCAGGCACAGAAAAAACCTGTTCATTTTACGTGTTTAAAAATTGTGCCGTTCCATTCATAAATGCTTGGGTCGCTTTCCGAAGCTGACATATGCCAATAAGCGATGAATTGGGGTACGTTGTTTGAATAGTGTAGCTCATAATAGTTGCCTTCGAGAATGCCCACGAGTTCAAAACCTTTGTCCGTGTCGAGGTTGACATCATTGGTCGCCAGCGGACGTAAGATATAATAGTTACCGTTGCCTTGCGCCCCGCGAATTTGGTCATAAGCCCCGCCGTCATAATAATGGCTTTCCACCGCATAAACCCACGGCAAGGACTTGTTCACAGCTAGGACTTCCGTCTGGCTGTCCGCGGCCAGTTTGAAAACGGTATTTGAATCGGTGGCCAGGCCTTCATGTTGCGCGATGTAAGTATAAAGCGCATGATAGCCTGTGAATTTAATGGGCCGCTGAAATTCATCTGGTGGTGCGTTGTCTATTTCAGCAGGAGTCGCCGGTGGCCTGTGCGCTGTCACGCAACCCATCAAACCGCCAGCCAAAATCAGCACGAGGCTGACGAGGAGTTTGGTTTTCACAGTTTGATCAATACGTGCCCATGAGCGTATTTATAGAGGCAGGATGGAATGACGATGAGATAAGTTTTATCATCAACGCTGATTTCAATTTGTCCCCAGCATCGTTGGTTGTTTCCATTTCGGACAACGGCATATAGGTTGTTTTGGCCAAGGAAGACAGACCGGTTGTTCCGTATAATTCTGCCGTCCTGAGTATGGACGTCAACACAGCGGGTACCGATGGCTGTTCCCCTGGCATCCCGGAGACACAGGGCAATCGCCGGTGGATTGGTATACCATGATGTCGCGGCGCCATTTTTGCCGCCTTCGAAATAAAGCACGGCTTCACTTGTGGCATCAGCCTGATTGGATTCGATTAGCGACATCCCCCAACCCTTCTGGATCTCGCCCAGGTCATAATGCACATTTTCCCAGCGCACCACGTGGTCATGCTCCGTCAATGTTTTCATTGGGACAAATTTTGGAGGGCCGTTGGCATTGGAAGGCGCCAGGGGATCCATGGGGTTCCGGTCAAATCCATAGGGAATTTCCACCCAATACCGTTCGGGCGGAATGGTGACTTCAATCCAGGATTCCTCAAGGACATTCGGACCCCATGGGAAATAGGTCATGACTTGCGGATTGGGCTGTTTACCTGGAACAGAAACCGTTTGGAGATAG
>JASHZU010000183.1 GCA_030042375.1 Verrucomicrobiia bacterium | reverse complement strand
TTCTGCCAGGCCATGGAACGCCATGAGTCATGAAACACAATGGCCACTTCCGGCCCGGCGTATTTACGAATTTGCGAATAGGCGTCCAGATAAAAACTTTTAAGAGTTTCAAGGGGAATCTGGTCACTCGGTTCGTTCAGCAATTCAATTCCGAACAACGCCGGGTTTTTCCCATACCTCTGGGCAAAACTGCCAAGCACACGCACGGTTTCTTTTATATTATCGGGGTTTTTATGCCACCCGATTTCACCGCTTCGCCCGCTATGGTCCGAGCCATTCTGGCTGCCCGGCGCTCCGTGCAGGTCGAGGACGAGCTTCAAGCCGTTTTGATTGGCTTGATCAAACGCAAAATCAAGAAAATCGGACGCTCCAATAAAGGGTTTTGGCGCTTCGAGCGCCCAATAACCGACCGGCAACCTGACCGCATTTAAACCGCAATTTTTTATCCAATGAAAATCCTCGGCGGTGATAAATGTCTCCCGATGCTCTTGGAGTCGCGCTTGGGCCTGGTCGCCCAGCGCAAGACACAAGCTATACTCGTCAAGTGCATCGCTGCCACGATAGACATCGGGAACCATCCACTTCTCGAGGACGAGCCAGCCGCCCAGGTTTACCCCGCGCAAGATAACCGGGTTGCTTGGTTCCCCGGAATCACCCGTTACAGGAATGCGTTCATTCGTTTGCGCAAAGGCATCGCCGGATATTCGAATGGCCGCCAGCGCCAGGGCGCTGCCGACGGCATTTTGAATAAATTTTCTGCGATGTATCATACCCCCTCTCCTGTCATTGCTCAGGTCATGGCAAAGGCGCTGTCGTCCTTGAGATGAACCATGCTAAATCACCCGAGTTAAGACTGGCTTGAATATTCCACTCCCCCTCATACTGGGGCGCGAGGCCGGCCTGGATCATGTTACCGTCTGTCCAATTTCTGGTTTCCGCATGCCCGTCAGCATACGCCATTTCGCTCGACGTCCCATGCAGCACTGCCGGGAGTTCAACCCAGGTATTCACGCTCAAGTTTGGGTTCACCGCAAAAAAAGCGTCGTCAATGGTTGGAGGAGCCTCTTCGATGAAAACCCATGTCTGGCTTGGGCCGGGTTGGAGCATATTTGATAGCTTCGTATAAACATAGTAGCCTGTAATGCCTTCCCAGCCCGTTCCCGTGTTATAACCCGGCTGGTCCATAGTTTGCACCCAACAATTCATAGAATAGGTGCGCAAAGAAGGATAACTGACAACGCTTGAACCGCGGGGAACCGTGGTATGATCGGCCGGACACACGTATATCTTAATATTCGCATTGTAAGGAAAAAGAAGGCCGGCTTCAATCCACTCTTGATAATTCACGGCACACGCCGTCTGCTGGATATCGCCGGGGCACCATTGTGCAAGGCTTCCTCCCCCCTGATAATCGGCGTACGTTAGCGGGTCTAAGCCCCAATTCGGCGGCGTTGCGCCAAGACCCCTGTTTGGCACGAGATTGTCCTGATTGTCGTTCGCGTACGTGATCCATGCCAGCGCCAGTTGTCTTTGATTGGAGAGACATTGGGTGGCCTGGGCTCTTCTTTCGGCCGCGTTCAGCACAGGCAGAAGCATGGCCGCCAGGATGGCGATGATGGCAATGACCACCAGTAGTTCAATCAACGTAAAGCCCGCCAAAACATGTTTCTTAGCGTTATCATGGCGTTGCGACTCGGAGCCGCACGCCTCCATCTTTCTCACTCGGTCTATGCTCATTTTTAAATATCTTCCATTTAATAAGCCGGCGTTTCCTGGCAGGGACGCCGGCCCAAACCATCAACGATTTACTGCGCTTCCACTCGGTAAAACCGCTGCTGCCCGGTGGTTGTATCTGTCGCAGTTTTAACCGTTCCATCGCCATTAACCGTTGTCAGCGTTTGCCAATTGGCGGGGTTAAGGGTGCTGCTGTAAAGCACTGTATAGGTAACCCCGCTCTGCGTCTGGAAATTAATCGAAATGGTTGTGCCACTTATTGAAACGCCCAGCGAAAACGCGGAAGCCCCGGAAACGGCCGGCACAAACATGTAGAAATGCCCGTTGACATTTCCGGTTGCGCTTCCAGATCCGGCGGCGATCTGCAAGGTTTCTATTCCTCCCAACGAAACCGTAACGTTGGTGCCATTGTTGACGAGTGGAATCCAATGCCAGGACTGGAATCCGTTGGCATTCGGATCGGAAAATGACCCCAACAACTGGGTTGTTTGGCTGGTGGTGCCCTGGCCGCTGGTGACCAGGCTAACTGTGGTGTTGGTATACGGAACTCCTCCAGCCAGCCGGCCATAGACATAGTAACTATTCGTCGGGAAGGTACGGCTATAATTCAACCACGTGCCCGGGACCCACCATCCCACATCAAAGTCGGTATTGGTATAGCCCAGAGGCTCGCCGGCGTCATTATCCTCCCCGGTATTGATGAATTTATTACGCAGGAAATCCGAGGTGACTTCGGTGCCCGCGGCGTCATCGTATCGGTAAAGGAAAGTCTCGCCGGCAACTGTATTGAGCGTGGTATAATCAACGTTCTGCTCGGCAACATTGGCTGCACCATCAACGGGGAAATCCGGCCACGGATAGTAACTATTCGTAGCGACATAATTTGTTGCCGTTTGAATCGAATCATCAATGAACTGTCCGCCATTGAAGTCATACTCATCAGCTTCAATCATAAAGTTATTTTGACTGAAGTTGTCGAATGTTTCGGTGTAAGTATTGGAATGCCCCGCGGCGTCAGTCGCGGTAATGGCCAGCGAGTATAAGGCCTGTTGCGATAGCGGAAGGCTCACGGACCAATTTGTTGACGTCCCGCTGATGCTGAGTTGCGACGTGACATTAACGCCGTTCAGCGTCACCTGAATGTTGTTCTGGCTAACAGTGCTAAGTTGGGACGTGACGCCGAATGTGAGCTTGTTTGTTGTTTCAAAGGGCTGCAAGCCATCCGGATAAATATTCACGATCGCTGGAGGCGTGTTGGACCCGGGCACCAGCATGAAAAAGTTCATGTTTATACCGCCACCCAATGGTCCGGATGTCACGCGCAACGTCGTCTGTCCATTTAATTTCACCGCCAACATATTTCCCCACGCATCCGTCAAGGGTATAAAGTTAAAGGAATTCCATCCCTGGGCTGTAAACTGGAAAATACCCAACGGCGAAAGAGTCTGGCTGGTCGTGCCCTGGCCGCTAATGACTTCGGCCAGGGAACAATTGGCCAGACCGCCATTTCCATTGGCCAGACGGCCATAGATATTATAGGTGCCTGCGGGGTAGGTCCGAGTATAATTAACCCAGTTGCTCGGATTAAAGTAGCCCACCAGGTAATCGGGAATGCCCGCAGCGATAAACTGCGCCCGCGGCGTATCCCCCGACAAAGCAGTAGAAACCTCATCATTCGTGCGCCATAAGTGTGGTTGAGTCGCGCTGTAATTCAGCACATATTCATCAATGTTTGATACACCAACCGTATTGTAGTAGCTGTCGGGGCTGTTGGTGGAGAGGATGGGATCATTAATGAATTGGCCGCCGCTAAAATCAAAATCATCAGCTTCCCAGGTAAAGTAGTTGGTGCTGAATGTATCAAACACCACTGATGCGCTTACAGCCGCACCGGCCTCGTTGGTCACCGTGATCTGGCCAGAGTAATTTTGGTTTAACTCCAAATTTGTATACGAGACGCTGACATTTTCCGTACCCGCACCAACAAAAACCAGGTTGCTGGAAACGTTAGCACCGTTTAAAACCAACTGAACGCCGCTGGCGCTGACGGGAGAAGCCGGCGAGTCTATCGTGAAATGCAGGGCATTGGTTGCGTTAAAAAGAGCCGTATTATCATTAGGCGTAATATTGTTGATGGCTAATTCAGGCGCAATCGTCAAATTGTTGAATCCCACGTCGCTGCCATTGCCGCCGGCGTGATTAAATACATCTATACCGGTCAGCGGGCCATTAAAGGTGCCGCTCCAGGTATCGGAGCCGGCCACCGCTGTATATGTGTTTGCTCCAGTTATTGTAAACGCAATATTAAAGGCACTTTGATATTGATAACTCATGGGACCGGCATCCTTGTTCGTCCCACTTGCGTCGGCGTAAAGATAGTAACCGGGGCCGCCGCCATAAATGTAAAAAGTTACTGCCACGTTGGCGCCGCTAAGCAGGCTTACACCCACGAGGCCCGGGGCGCGTCCGTCCGATGCAGGATCCGTGGCGCGCATGACAAAGTTAATCGAAACGGTCTGCCCGGCCGTTAAAGCTCCCCCCGCAAACACATTGGTAGCGTCAACGCTGCCGCCAAGGCCTGTGCCATCGTTTTGATAGCTGTATTCCTGCCATGAGTTTTCGGAAGCGCCTCCAATGCCGCCGCCGCCGTCCGGATTGCCAAAATAAACGCCCTGTCCGTCTTCACCATTGTCGTTGTCGCCATTCGTGCCGCCCGGCGTCTCGATAAGGGTCCAGACACTTACGGAGTTGTTATTTTCGTCAACTCCGTCGGGATTGCTGCCCGGAGACGCGGTGGCAGTATATGAGAAAGTGCTCGATGCAGATGCCAATCTTACCACAACGATCATCCCAGCAAGAATCAATGCAATTCGTTTCATAAGATTTAGTTCCGTTATTTTCAGTTAAGACAACAATGTCATCATGGCATCGGTGGCTTATTAAACTAATAATCTCATATCTCGTGCAGTATCCACACCACACTTTTGGGTAGGGTTTTTCCCGGTGTTTTCTGTTATTTTCTCCTTGAATTCTAATGATTTGCCAGTAATTTAAAGTTTACATTCCCGTGAAAGAGTCTTTCAAGTTGCTGCTTTACTTTGCATTTGCTCTTTCAAATGCAGGCCAAATCGTTTCCGCCCAAGAACCAAACGAAGTTCTAACCAATGCTTCCGCCGTTCTTGCGCTTTCGGGTGAACAGGCCGCCCTGGGGATCAAGGTTTCAATCCGCGGTGTTGTCACCGCAGCGGAGCCTGACTGGGGTGGACGATTTTTCATTCAAGATTCAAGCGGCGGTGTTTTCGTCGAAAATATCAGCAGCCGCCAACCGGCTCCCGGCGATGTTTTGACACTCTCGGGAATTACTTTTGTGGGCGGGTATGCTCCGACGGTCAGCAAACCGGATTGGAAAAAAATTGGAGAGGCCCCGCTACCGCCTCCCAAGCCCGTTGCAATTGAGGACTTAGTGTCCGGGGCCGAAGACGGGCAACGTATCAAATTTTCAGGAATTGTCCGACATGCACAAAACTCCGGGAATTTGCTGGTAGCTGAACTTACCTCCGGAGGATATCGAGTGATGGTATATAATCCCATGCTGGCCGGGATTGATCCTGAAACGCTGGTTGGAGCCCAGGTTGAGGTGGCGGGCACTCCGGCAACTGCTTTCAATGGCACCTTGCGACACTTGATCAAGGTGGATGTTTATTCTCCCGTGGCCACGGATTTTTCAATCGTAAAGCTGGCCGCATCGGATCCCTTCCAGGAACCACTGACTCCCATCAATAATATTGCCCAGTATCGCGCGGGCCGTTCTTTCGCTGACAGAGTTCATGTTAAAGGAGTTCTAACCTATCAAAGAAATGGCGAAGACCTGTTTATCAAAGACGCCACCGGAGGACTGCAAATTAAAAGTAGAGAAATCGTTTCGTTATCAAAAGGAGACGTCGTCGAGGCCGTGGGTTTTCCAGAGTTCGAAAATTTTTTGCCCGTCCTGAACGATGCCCTTTTTCGAAAAGCGGACGAACCTCGGGCCAATGTAGAGCCGGTCAGCCCTTCAATGGACGATTTGCTCGAGGGCCTGCATCATTCGGACTTTATTACCATTCGCGGCAAGTTGCTCGATCACCTGGAGGAGCGAAGCACATCGCCGATTGGCGAGCCTGATATAAAAACGATTCTGGAGCTTCAGTCGAGCAACGTGGTTTTCACCGCGGTGGCAGAAACCTCGGCGCCAGACCAGCCATTGATATCAATCCCCATCGGCAGCCTGGTCGAGGTCAGCGGCATTTGTTTTCTTCAAAGCGCAGCAGACGGGCGAATCCAATCCATTCAAATTCTGATTCCGACCACGTATGATGTCCAGGTGTTAAAAAAACCGAGCTGGTTGACGCCACAGCGCCTGTTTATTTCCCTGGTCATTGCCTTTATCGTGATTATTGCCGCAACGACCTGGACCATTATGGTCACCAAAAGAAATTCCGCCTTGAAGCGCCTGATTCATGAGCGGGAACTGGACCAAATGGAGCTGCAAAAAGCGCATGACACGCTGGAGGTGCGGGTGAAAGAACGGACCGAACAATTGAAGTTTCAAATCACCGCTAGAAAAGAAACGGAGGTCCAGTTTAAAGCCACCTTGACTGAACGCACGCGGTTGGCAAGGGAGCTACATGATACCATTGAACAAACCCTGACCGGCATCACTTTGCAATTGAACACTATCCGCAAACTTTTTCAACAAGACCCCCAAACTACTTCTCACCATCTTGGATTGGTTCAAAAAATGGTTCGAAGAAGCCGCGTGGATTTACGGAGAACGATTTGGGACTTGAGAAGCCGGGAGCTGGAACAATTTGATTTATGCAAGGCTTTGTCGCTGGGGGCAAACCGAATCGCTGAAAATGCGGGAGTCCTCGTCGAGGTTGAAGCCAGGGGCAATATTCGCCCTTTGCCGGACATCATCGAAGATACGTTGTTGCGAATCGGCCAGGAGGCCATTACCAACACCGTCAAGCATTCCGGCGCCGGCTCCGTGAAGATTGACCTGGATTTCCGCGACCAAAATATTGTTCTGGAGATAAAAGATAACGGAAAGGGCTTCACGCCAGAAAATTGCACCGGACCAAACGACGGCCATTTTGGCATCCTGGGCATGGCCGAAAGGGCCAAGCGAGTTGACGGTCAAATTTTAATTACCAGTCAACCGGGACAAGGGACCATCGTTCGGGTTGAACTGCCAATATCACCAACCAACCTGCCTAAGATAATCCATGAACCAACCGATCACGCAGAAATCATCACCGATTCGAATCCTTATAGCGGATGACCACTATATCGTTCGCATAGGTTTGATTGCCATGATCAATCTCGAACCGGATATGCAAGTCGTTGCCGAAGCGACCGATGGGATTCAGGCAACGGCGATGTTCAAAAGGTGGAATCCCGATCTTGCTTTGCTTGACCTGCGCATGCCCGTCAAAAATGGGATTGAGGCCGCCATCGAAATCCGCCAGCAAAACAAAGCGGCCCGGATTCTGATGTTGACGGCCCTTGATGGCGATGAAGACATTCATCGGGCGATTGAAGCCGGGGCCGCTGGTTATGTATTGAAAGATTCTACCGAAGACAAATTGCTGCCCGCCATCCGTGCCGTGGCATCGGGAAAACACTGGATTCCTGAAGAGGTTGCCAAACGCCTTGAGTCCCGGCGCTTATTCGAAGATTTAACCCAACGTGAACTATTAATTTTAAAAGAAGTTGTAAAGGGTTTGGCGAATAAACAGATTGCTGATGTTCTAAACATCTCGGAAAACACTGTCAAATGGCATTTAAAAAATATTCTCGCTAAATTATGCGTGGCTGATCGAGCTGAAGCCGTCGCTGTGGCCATTCAACGTGGAATTATTCATTTCCAATAGTGAGCGCCTTGCGCGAATTTCGTTCCACTGAAGGCTTGGAATCCTTGGTATTTAAGTACGCGACGAAGTGGGAGTCCACAGAGCAGGGTGAAATCTGATTTTTGCGTCGCGACGATCGCCTCGCTATCCCTGAGCTTCCGGACTACGCTGCAGCTTGACGGAGATGCACGGCAAACGCTCTCATTTGTTAGGAAAGCATTAGGAATTACTGACCCCTCACGCAAACCCCCGAAAAAATGGTGGAGGAGGCGGGAGTTGAAGGTAGTCGAGTTTTCGTGTCATTGCAAGGCAGTGCGTTAATATTGATGAATTAGTGTGTCAGCTTTTCTTAGAATAGGATAGAAACGCACATTGACGAAGTTTTTTTGTCCCGTCTTGTCCCGTCCTCAGTAAGGGGGCGGGGGGGGTAGCGTGTGCTTGGCGGACTAACTTATGTGATTGGTCAGAGCAAAAGTGGAATTTTAGCAAAGGGGCCTAATAAAGCCTGTCAATAGCTTTTTTGCCAGTCAGGTTTGTGGTCACAGACCCGGCGATAATAGTTTTTCAATTTCAATCCCGATGCCGCTGCTTCGTCGAGAAGTACAGTGACCAGCGGATGCAACTGCAATGCGCTCGCAGGGTTCATTGCCGTAACTGGACCTTCAACCATTTTAGCGACTGCCCCGGCCTTTCTTTTTCCGAAAGCCAGTAGCAGACATTGCCGCACCTCCAAAATCGTCCCCACCCCCATCGTGATGGCGTGATGCGGCACTTTTTCCTCACCGCCAAAAAAACGTGCGTTGTCCACGCGTGTTTGCGGCATTAACGTTTTTACCCTCGTCCGTGATGCCAGTGACGATGCCGGCTCGTTGAAAGCGATGTGCCCATCCGTGCCGATGCCAAGCAATTGTAAATCAATGCCACCGGAGGCGCGAATTTTTTCTTCGTAGCGAGCGCAATGTTTTGGAATGTCTTTCGCCAGCCCATTAGGGATATGAATTTTTGCTTTGGCAATATTCACGTGGTCGAAAAGATTTTCCCGCATAAAATAGTGGTATGATTTCGGGTGCTCCGGCGAAACGCCGACGTATTCATCCAAATTGAACGTCGTAATTTTGCGCCAATCCAATTTCATGCCAACCAGTTCACGGTACAATGCCAGCGGCGTTTCGCCGGTCGCCAAACCAAGAACGGCGTTCGGTTTTTTACCAATGAGCGAAGCGAAAATGTGTGCCGCGACAAGCGTCGCTGTCTCGGCGTCAGGTTGAATAATGATTTCCATGCTTAAACTTTTCCAAGCCGCCGGTTTAATCTCGACTTAACATCCTTCGCAAATTTTTCAATGTGCGCCGAAACAAATTCCGCAATGTCCCGCGATTCATTTGCGACCAGTGGCGTCAAGTCCATTCCGAAAATGAATTGACCCGATTTGTCTGCGGCGTGTGATTCATAAAAGGTTGCATTTGCTGCGCGGCGCCCGAACGTCGCCAGGTCGTAGCGCTTGCCACCAGCGATTTGTGAATCAAAGACACCATTCAGCGCCGCCGCCAAATGATCGTGGCCGCTCACATCCATCAGGACCTTGTCAGCGTCATCGAGCCAATC
Source organism: Verrucomicrobiia bacterium (assembly GCA_030042375.1). The sequence goes on along the minus strand of JASHZU010000183.1, from coordinate 9,295 downwards.
CAAATTTCGCCAGACTTCACAGCCAATGACTTTTTTCGGACGTTGATCGCACGGTAATTCGCGCATCGCCTGCAATGCCACGATAGCCACTCCCCGATGCGTGTCGTGTTTGTCTGCCAGATTGTGCGTGTACACTGCTTCCGGTTTGGTCGCGGCGAGAATTTCTCTCAAATCATGTTTCAGCGACAAATCGGCCGCGCTTTTGACCGCGCTGCTCGGATAATCCAGTTGAATCATTACGCCGTTTTGCCCGATCGTGGCGGCTTTGTTTTGTTCACGCCGCCGAACCGCGATTATTTGTGCATTGGAAAACGTTTCATACGCGCCGCTACGCACACTACCCGCCCCGTTGGTGCACGTGACCCCGCCAAACCATCTAGTGGTACTGGCGAAGCATTGCAGGATGCCTTGGAATGCCATAAACTCCAAATCATTGTGATGCGCACCGATTCCCAGGTGTGTGATGCGTTCGAGTGCTTCTCCGGGCGGCTTGCCGTCGGGGACGAACACTTGAGTTGATGAGTTATGCAGCTTCATAAAAAGACGAGCTTCATAATTTTTTCAATCCTTTAAAATGTTCTTCGATTTCCTCCGACGTTATTTCAATAATCTTCATCGGTGGACCATGCGTGTATGTTTTATGATTCGGAAATGCGCTGCTGCACGCTGATCTTGGAATCCATTATTTAGATTCCAAAACGAGGACTTGAAATGGTTGGAGTTGGAATGTATGCGGCTCGCCGGCGCGGATACTTATAACCGGTTTGTGATTGTCATCCCTCCAAGGGCTGCGCATCTGAAATGTTTTCTTCGCATACGCGGGAAGCTCAAAAACATCCTGGGCGTCTGCCGTAAAAGCTGCGGGTTTATCATCAGGATTCCGTAAAACCAAAATAGCTTTGCGGGGCGACCACGATGCCCACCCGTAAACTTCCCCATTGCCCGGGTTTCCGCCAATCCAGTGTGTATCCACGAGCACATCCGCATTTGCACGCGACCATTGCGCTGCTTCTGCCAAATCGTCCCAGTTCTGTTTATCAAGCAGACCCGGCGTGATATACATTTCCTGGAGTTGCGTGCCGGTGCCAAAAAATTCGTGGACTTCATCGGCGAATTCTTTGTCATCTGTTGTATGTAAATTTTCCGCCTGTTTCCCATAGACGATACCGTGCAACATTATCGAATTGAGTGGATATAATGGAGCGCGTTGAACGACGTTGTCATACGTAATCATGTCTCGGTACGTAATCCATTGCTGACGCCATGAACCTTTGCCGTAAAAGTCGTGATCACGGCCGCCGCGCCACGTGGAATCCACATAAAGCAGCCAAAACGGCGAAGGCCACGTGCCAACAGTTTGGCTAATGTATAGGTCGGGACGAACCGCGCGTAATTCGCCAATCAGTCTCAGCATCGCATCACCATCCCGGGTAAGCCCGGCTTCGCTTGCTTTCGCGCCAGCGGCCAGGCCGTCGAATTTGAATTGATTGACGCCGTATTTCTGAATCATGTCGATACAGATGTCGCGAAAACATTTATAGTAATTCGGTCCGGCCAGCGAAAAGCCGCTGGCATTCGTTTCAAAACCTTCGGCGCTGCCGAATTTAAGCCTCTGATATTTCGCGCTTGCGTAACCGCCGAATGGCGAAATCCAAACACCGAGAGACGAATGAAATTTTTCAACTGTCTGGCGCAACGGCGTAAAACCATTAGGAAGATGGGAATTAAAACCCCACAATGTTTTCGTGTCGTCCCAGCCGTCGTCAAACAGGAAAGAGGAAATCGGCACGCCGCGCCTGGCGGTTAACTCTTCCCCGATCTGATTGATGGTGTCCACACATTGTGATTCACTGTAATTGCGCAAGTCATACCAGGAATTGTAATCCAAAAACGGCCGGTATGGATGCGCCCGCTCGCGTTCAACATAAGCTAGAAAGCCGCGCCGCAATTGCCCAGCAGGCGCAACGCCCGCTACGCAACTCTGTGTTAGCGTCTCACCGTCTTTTAAAACCGCATTGCGCAGAAAGCTGCAGCAGACGTTGGAATTCGAATCGACCAAATTTTGTGACATCGGGTGCTCATAGCCAAAAAAGAAATTCCCAGCTACAACGGGCGAGCCATCTACCATGCCTGCAGTTTTGGCGCCGGGGATTTTTTCGTCGAGCAACACGATTTTCTTCACAAGAACATCTTCGCCGGTTGCTTTTAATGTTAACTCACGGCGCATGTACGTCGAACCGTTGCGCAAAATGACGCGCCATGACATAGCCAGATTCTCCTTGGGCGAAGAAAATTCGGTTACAAGTTCCTTACCGGCAAAATGCTTCGCTGCGACAGGAGAATCTTTATCGGGTTTTAATTTTCCTATCACCGGTTGCGCGAGAAGTGTCAGATCCGACGATTTCAGGATAGTTCCGTCGCCTAGAACCAATTCAAAACATTCTCCACTTAACGGAACCATCCCGCCATTGAGCTTGTCTTCGATGGAAATACTTTGAAGTTTATTATCGACAACGCGCCAGTTCCAGGCAATGGCATCATTTGCCAATTCGTCATTCGGTTGATTGAGATCCATTGCAAACGCCCGCATGCTCGATATCAACAAAAGAATCTTAATAATCCGTGATTTCATTTTGGGAATTCCCGCCAGTTTATGGAAGCTGTGCTTTAAATTTGGTTTTCGCATACGAAATTAACCTTTGAGCGAGAAAGCATAATCAAATCGGTCGATTGTCGAAGCCGGTAACTCACCAGCATGAACCAGGCGGGAAATGGTTTCCTTATAGAATTCGATGTGATCAAGAGGCAAATATGCGGAACATCGCCCGACATTCCCTTCTTTTGCCATTCGCACAAACTGTTGGAAATTGAGGATTGAACGGGTGTCTTCAGTTAAACCCGTTCGACAAAGCTTTAAATCATCCTCAAACATCTTGCATTGAACATCTAATGCCCTGAGCACAGCCTTCGTAGGCGTCTTACTAATCATTCTTGAAAATGCTCCAAAAAGCTTCATAACAATAATTCTCTATGGTGATGTAGATTGTCGAGAATCTGTTATTTTGAATTCCCCAGTAAGACGGATGTCTGCGGAAGAAGCGCCGACCATCACTCGAAACTTACCAGGCTCCACGACGCGTTGCATCTCTTGATCCCAGATCGCCAGGCATTCTGGCACAATGCGCAAGGTAATTTTTTTGCTTTCCCCGGCTGACAAATGCACCCGGTCAAAATCGCATAGCCGTTTTTCCCAAGTGGTCACCGAACTGACTTCCTGGTTCACATATAATTGTGGTATCTCATCACCTGCGCGCAAACCGGTATTCTTGATTAGAAAACTGACCGTAACGGTGCCGTTGGTTGTAGACTTCTTCGGGCTTATCTCCAGGCCGCTATATTCAAATGTTGTGTAACTCAGGCCAAAACCAAATGGCCAGAGCAAGCCCGCTACATTAACACGGTTGGGGCCAGTCGGTTCTTCGTCCGCACCAGGTTTTGCCGGAAAGTTCAGCGGTATTTGTCCCACAGTTTTTGGAAACGTGCTCGTCAACTTGCCACCTGGATTGTAATCGCCAAATAGCGCCTCAGCGATGGCGTGACCGCCCTCCATCCCCGGAAAAAAAGCCTGTAAAATCGCAGGACAAAGCCGGTTGGCCCAATTCAAAGTCACTGGCCTGCCACTGATATCCACTATTATCACCGGTTTTCCAACGGCTGCCACCGCCCGAATCAAATCATCTTGCCGTCCCGTCAAATCCAGTCCTGTACGGGAACAATTCTCTCCCACTGACGCGCGCACGTCAGGCAACCCACGCGGCATGTCACCCACCACGACCACCGCCACATCTGCCCGGCGGACATTCGCCACTGCGGCATCGATTTCCGCTTGTTCTGCTTGCGTTGGCGGTTCGCGCATAATTTCTGTATCCGGCCAGTTCGCATCGAAGAAGTCACAACCCCGGCTATACAGTACCGCCTGACTCCCCAGCCGCTCGATCAAAGCCTCTCGCACCGTCACTACATGTGTAGCCAAGGGCCCGTAATGGTCGTGGGCATAATCCGGGTTGTCGGCGTTCGGGCCGCAGAGCGCAATTTTTTTGATCTTGGACGGATCCAATGGGAGCAACTGGCCTTGATTCTTAAGCAGTACCAGGCTTTCGCGCGCCGCCCGCAAAGCTACTGCAACGTTTTCGGGACTCAATACCTCTGCATCGACGTTTGTTAATGGCCGGAAGGGATGGTCAAATAAACCCTCCCAAAATTTTACGCGCAGTACATCCCTCACCCGGTCATCCAAAACAGACATCGGAATCGCGCCGGATTTTACCAGTTCCCGAACCACATTGGCATAAACGTCGGGCGGACTGAAAGTTGTCCGCACATTCAATCCCGCCATGACAGACTGGCGCACGGCTTCCTTGTAATCCGCCGCCACATGATGCTTCGTTGCCAGATACTCTACTGCGTCACTATCACTAACGACATAGCCTTTGAACCCGAAACGCGTGCGCAGCAAATCCGTAAGATAATAATGGCTGCCTTCTATCACTACACCGTCGTAATCGTTGTAAGAGGACATCACCCCCAGCGGGTTGGCATCACGGATGACTCGTTCGTAGGGCCACAATTGAATCATCTCCGCCTCGCGCGGAGAACACTGCGGGTCTACACGGGCATAACCTTCGCGCGCGCCGATGTTATCCGAGTAAATGCAAAAGTGCTTCATCGTGGAAACAATGCCCTGACTTTGCATTCCCCGAACCATCTGAATGCCGAGTTCAGAGACCAAATATGGATCCTCCCCATAAGATTCCAGACAACGGCCCCAGCGAGGGTCGCGCATCACATCCATAATGGGCGCATAAACATTATCATATCCCAGCGCGTGAGCCTCGCGGCCTTCCACCACGCCAATCTGATGAATTAAATCGCGGTCCCAAGTACACCCTAACGCCAAAGGCGTTGGAAAATCTGTGGCTTTATAGTTCTCCACGCCCCGTATCCCTTCGTCCGTAAACTCCGCCGGCGTACCCAACCGCGTGTCTTCGATAAAGAATCGCTGGACTTCGTTCAATGCCCATGTGTGCTTGGAAGCCGGCCACATGAACTCAGTTCCAGGCAGCTTTTTTTTGTAATAAGGATATCCGTTCAGATGCTCATCGATGTTTGCTATGCCGTCTTTCCAAAACGCCGTGCGCCAGGACTCGGACGGCAGCGTGCCGGTCGGCAGGTAGTCCTTCAACACGCGATCATAACCGTAAAGGGTGGCTAATTGAGCCGTTTTTTCGTCCAGTGTCATTTGCGATAGCAGATCGTCAACGCGCTTGTCTATCGGCTGGGTAGGGTCTTCATAAACATCCTCACGTCCATTCTTATTCAAGTCGATCCAACCGTTATGATAGATGTTGGTGCGCGTGATAACTGGCCGGCCGGATTGCATGCAATCATCGTAACTCGGCGAATAAAGCAGTCTGTTTGCCGTCAGCGCAGCTGCGCCACCGATATTCACCCCGGCGGTGTCTCGATTAGTATTAGCCTGCTGCGCGAACGCGCCGGCGATAGCAAGGCTTGCGGAAAGCAGGAGCAAAGATTCGCGGGCACCTTTAACGACGGCTTTCATGGCTAAATTCAAGTTGATTTATGGTTGTGGGTCCGTAAGGCCGAATAGTTGACAACAAAGGCAGTTTGTCCCGATTGCCCGCCAGGATTGCCTTTCTTCGTAGCTATCCAAAGGAAGAATGCGTGCGTTTGAGCGCATACAGGACATTTAATTTTGGTCGAAATTAATTTTGCGTGTTAAGCTGTCGTTTGCCATTTGAGAGGGGCTATTGGTTGTTAAAGACGCATATTTGTTAAACAGTTCAGCACTCATTGAAAAAAAGTCCCCTTTGGGCCGCGTTAGATAATCATCTCCGGCATTCATTACAAAATTCGTATCATGGTTCCGCCATTCTTGTTCGAGTTCTTTGCGATTCACCGGTTTTTCCCGCTTTAAATCTTCCAGCGTGGCATTGATCAACAATTGCCAGCGCGGCAAGTAGTAGTCACGCATGAGGCCGTTCCATTGTCGTCCGGCATAATCGTTCAAATGCCCACCCCACGTTGTAATGATGCTACGTGCGTCTTTTTCATAATAAGCATCTTCGCCGGGGCCAGCCGACCATGATTTCGCGTCATCTATCCATTTGCCGAGCAAAAATTCAGAACGTGTGCCGAGAAATTTGTCCAGGTCGAAACCAAGTCCCATGAATTTGTTGGCAGCTTTTTGGAATTCATCGGGGTCTTTGCGTTTGTAAGCCACAGCCATTTCATTGTAGTAAGATAAACCCGCATTCATTAATGCCTGGCGCGTCGTGTCCACGAGGTCGCGCTGAAAAGCTGCGCTTCCTTGCGCTGCCGGAGCGGCTTGTAGAAGCAGTCGCCATGCATGGATTAAATCGGCGTTTTGATAAACTACTTTCGCAGGGGCGATATTGCTGACATTGTCCAGATTGACGACGCAGGTTTGAAAAATCGAGAGATGCCTCCCGATGGGGTTGGCATTTACGAGAATTTTTTCATGCAAAATCTCCCAGGCAGCCTCCACATTGGGATCAACGATGCCCGCGCGAGCGTTGGCCTCGCTATAAATCCATTTTGTCAAATCAAAATCATCACCGGCCCACACACGATCAAAAAGCATTTCATAAACAACGGGATTGTTAAATCCTTCAAGTGTCGCCCCAACGCCGGTGAAATTGGTCAGTGTTGTATCATCCATCGCCGCAGTCAGACGCTGATTAATTTTGTCAAGCGGCCCAACCAAAAATGTATTGCCGCCAAAGTTACCCAGATAATCCCAGATGAACGGCGCTCCATAGAATGATTTTGTCTCGCGGAACAATTCTTGGTCCTCGCAGACGTAATCAATCAGTTCCATACGACCCTGCGGTACTGCTGTGATCATTGCCGACAGTCGATCATCGGTCCATTTCTTGCGATCTCGAAATGTCCAGGCCATCTGCATCCAGACAGCATTCGAATCCACTTGCACCATGCCGCCATAAATTGCGCGCGCGACGTTCGCCAAATAGGACGGTTCCCAACTAGGCGGTGAAATCTCATTGAATGGGTCGACGCCGTAATAATGGCTTGAACCGTATTCCTTTTGTTGTTCCTCCAAAAATTTGATTTGGATTTCTTTGAATTTTGGGTCAAGCGGATTAAGAAACCAACAGCCGTAGTTGCTGGAAAATCCACTCCAGCCCGGCGCAATTCCTTCAATTTGCATCTCCGGATGTTTCGCCTTAAGCGCTTCGGGTACGTGGCCGGCAAATGCGCAGAGCACAGGCCTCATCCCAAATTCTCGCTCGCGTGCTAAAATTTTTTTCTGCAAGTCGCGCTGGCCATCAATATAACTTTGTGGAAGAGGGCCGCCCCAATGGTCGATGTTCACCATGCGATGCCACGGTAAGTACGCCGGACCGGTGAAATACGAACGGATTTCGGCATCACTCAAACCGTAATCGCGCCAAACTTTTTGCCAGATGTATTCATTGCCGGTTTGTGCCAGCGGTAGATTGATGCCGTTGAGTGCCATCCAATCAATAAACCGCTCCCAATCGCGCCAGTGCCAAAACGGCATGGTATAGCCGAACGTGCAGTAATTTAGAAAGAAGCGGTCTTTGATTTTGGTTATCTTTCGGATTTTTTCCATCGGCAATGGTAATTTTTGCGGCATATTCACCGGGTCATCCGCATACCAGGACACATCCACAAGCGCACAATGTTTCAAATACCAATTGAACGCTACCGCTTGCGAAAGTTGATTGTCTCCGCGCAGAACAATTTTTCCGCCGTGCGCCTCGACCTCGAAAACATCGTACCCATCGGGCGCGGTGATGGTTTCCAGGACAAAATCCCCGCCACGGCCCGGTGCAATGCGCTCGATTAAGCCAAGCATAGCCGCATCTGTCTCTGCCTCACACGAGTTCCAAACTTGGAAAAATAGCGCGATTGAGAGACCAAGGGAAAATGAGCGCCTCGTCATGGTTAACCAGCCAAAAGGATCTGTTGATCAAGTCTGAACAGCCCCGGAAGAAACCTGACGGGTTCCCATCTTATTAGCGACAAGTAAAGCCGCGCAAAAAATAATGCCAAAAACGTTTGGTCCATACAGTCGTCTCTTTCAATAGCCTTGATGTCCCGCGAGACATCCCAAAAGAGAATATGACATATGTCTAAAACCCTACTAGAGCATATTGATGTTATGGGGGAGAGGGGGACTAGCGTTTTAGAAATTTATTTACTGCTTCCATACGAGAGTGGACATGTAATCTCTCATAGATTTTGCGGATGTGATTACGCACACCGTCCAGAGTGATTCCTAAATGGTCGGCAATCTCCTTATAACTATATCCTTGTGCCAGCTCATGCAGAGTTCGATTTTGCGCTGGAGAAAGCGAAGTAAAATTCGTGCCGGAAGCCTTCGAATAGGTGGACAAGGAGGAAACAAACTCAACCACCTGCCGCGCAATGTGCGGCGTCATCGGCGATCCTCCGGCGTGAAGTTCCTCAATCGCCTGCACCAGACGAGTTGAAGAGGTGCGCTTGAGCAAATAGCCACCCGCACCCACTTTGAGCGATTCGAACAACAGGTCACTGTCCTCGTAGACCGTCAGCATCAAAAAATTGACCCTGGGAAGATCCATTTTAAGCTTGCGGACACATTCCACCCCGTTCAGTCGGGGTAGTTTAATGTCCATGACCACCACATCAGGTATAACCTGTGGAATCCCCTTAACCGCTGCCAGTCCATCTTCATAAATGCCAACCAACTTCAAATTCGCAGCGCCATTTATCAACTCGGTCAGCTTGTTCCGAATATTTTGATTATCTTCAACAATCGCTACTTTGATTTGTTGATTCATCGGTCAATGCGTTTTCTGGATATTAACCGGGCATGTTACTGCCAGCCTTACAATCGTACCTTGCCCCGGAGTCGTTTCAACGTCAAAGCGGCCCCCCAGACTGACAATGCGTTGGCGAATATTGTTGAGTCCATTGCGCTGGTTATTCTGCAGGATTGAATCCAAATTAAATCCCACGCCGTTATCCGAGATTTCAATTTCCATCCGCATACCGTCCATTTTTACCCGCAAGAAAACCTCCGTGGAATGGGCATGCTTCAAGACATTGTTCAAGGTTTCCTTCACGGTCAGGAAAATATTGTGCCGCATTTCGGGGGGCAGCGGCAGCTGCGGCAGGTTCTCCGGAATCTGGAAGCGGCAATTTATTCCCTTGTCTTCAAATAGTT
>JASHZU010000182.1 GCA_030042375.1 Verrucomicrobiia bacterium | reverse complement strand
ATCTGATCATGGACATCGCGCACAAGCGGCAGAAAAAAGTCTTTGAGTGGAGCTTCAGCACAGGGATCGTGCCGGCGGGGACATCCATCCAATCGCAAAAACATCGCAACGCCTCGACCAAGGACCCGTTGATGGCGCTGGACCAGGTGATTGAGCAGGTCGAGCCGGCGATTTTTGTTTTCAAGGATTTTCATCCGTTCCTGACGAAGAATAATTTCGCGGTGACGCGCAAGCTCAAGGAAATCGCGCTGCACCTGAAGAACAGCTTTAAAACGATTGTGCTGGTTTCGCCCGTGCTGGAAATCCCCACGGAACTGGAAAAGGAAATCACGCTGCTCAACCATCCGTTGCCTTCGCGCGAGGAACTGTCTGATTTGATGGATAAAATCGTCGCGGATGTGAAGCAGTTCCGGCAAGTGAATATTGAACTGGATGAGGCGGGTCGGGACCGGTTGTTGCAGGCGGCGTTGGGATTGACGCTGGGGGAAGCGGAAAATGTATTCGCCAAAATCATCGTGAAGGGCGAGCGATTGAGTGCGGAGGATGTGAACGAGGTTTTCGCCGAGAAACAGCAAATCATCCGCAAGAGCGGCTTGCTGGAGTATTACGCGACGGATGAAAATTTTGCGAACGTGGGCGGCTTGAGCGTGCTGAAGGATTGGCTGGCCAAGCGCGCAGTCGCGTTCACGCACGAAGCGCGGGAATTTGGGCTGCCGTTCCCCAAAGGCATTTTGATGCTGGGCGTGCAAGGCTGCGGCAAAAGCCTGTGTGCGAAGTCGGTTTCGAATTTGTGGCAACTGCCGCTGCTGCGCTTTGACATGGGGCGGATGTTCGGGAGCCTGGTGGGATCGTCGGAAGAAAATGTGCGGCGCGCGATTGCGGTGGCCGAATCGGTGGCGCCGGCCATCCTGTGGGTGGACGAAATTGACAAGGCATTTGCCGGTTCGCAAGGCTCCGGCGCGACAGACGGCGGCACGACGGCGCGCGTGTTTGGGACGTTCCTAACGTGGCTTTCGGAAAAAACCGCGCCGGTATTTGTCGTGGCTACAGCGAATGATATTTCGCAACTGCCGCCGGAGCTGCTGCGCAAGGGCAGGTTGGATGAAATTTTCTTCGTGGATTTGCCCGCGCCCGACGAGCGGAAAGAGATTTTCAAAATTCATATCTCGAAGCGAAATCGCGACGCAGCGAAATTTGATTTGGAGACACTGGCGAACGGCAGCGCGGAATTCAGCGGCGCGGAAATCGAGGAAGCGGTCAACAGCGCGCTTTACGACGCTTTTTACGCCAAACAGGAATTGACCACGGAAAATATCCGGACGGCTATATCGCAAACCGTGCCACTGGCCAAAACAATGGACGAACAAATCAATCGCCTGCGCAGTTGGGCCGAGGGCCGCGCGCGCAATGCCAGTGTGCCGCGCGAAGCCAAAAAAGACGGCGCGGTGCGGCGGATGGAATTTTGATTTTAGAACCTATGGACCCGTTCTGGGAAAATGCTTACGACGACGCCAAAGACCGGCGTTACGGGATGCTGTTCTTTGGCACTTTGCTGGCCTTGTTCATCACAATTCCTATTCTGGCGATCATTTACGGGGTCGGTAATTCGCAATATTCCGGTGAGCTTTTCGCGGCATTGGCAGGAGTCGCCGTCATTTTTGTGATGGTGTTATGTGTATCGATCTGGCGGTGGTTTCGCAGGCGGAAACAGCAGCAAGAGCATGCGAAATATGCCTCGTTATCGCGTGACGAATTATTCAAAGCCCGGTCTAAGCTTAAGAAGAGTACGACGCCGGTAACATTTCGCCGGGAGCAAAGGCCGCCAAAACGGCCGCCGCCCCGCAAGCCGGATACGAATTTGAAGTATTGATATGAGTTGCGTTTGCATATTGACGCCGGTGGTGATTGCGGCGTGGCCGGCTTTCAGCGCGGCCGTCGTGGCGGCGGCAGCTTCACTGGGCTACCAGGTGGCCTCCAGCGCGACAGAGCTTGCCAGGTCCACGGAGACGACCCAAACGAATGCGAAAAGGATCCAGCTTGAAATTGAGAACAGCGAAGTGGTGACCGGCCAGTTGGGCCGCGAACAAAAAATTTCTGTGACCAAAGATGGAGTGACGATCACGTTTTCGCGGGACGCGCGCGGCCGGGCGTCGCTGTGTGTCACGGGCCAGGGCCGCAGCAACGAAGAATTGCGCACGTTGGGCGAGGAATTGAGCCAGGCGGTCGTCCAGCAATACGTTTATCAAAAATTGATGGGCGAAATGCAGGCGCGCGGTTTCAACGTGATCGAAGAGGAAACCAACGCAGACCGCTCCATCCGGCTGAAGGTGCGGCACTGGGAGAACTGATTATGCCGCAACGCGAATTTGATATCACGATTGGCCGGGACGGCAGTGTGGAATTGCATGTGAAAGGTTACAAAGGCAAAGGCTGCATGGAGGCGATGAAAATGTTCCAGCAAATCGTCGGTGAATTGAAGGAAGAACAGAGGACCAATGAATTTTACGAACCGGAAGAACAGGTCCGGTACAACATAGACCAGCGGTTGTAGCCGCCGCCAATGATGGATTGCTCCCGGAAATTATGAGCAAAGCGACATCGCCGTACTACCCGCCGCGGGCGCGGTGGTATTCGCCTGCCTTTTATTTTTTCGACGCAGCGCGACGCAGCATGGCCCTGGACCACATTTACCTGCCGTCCTCGATGACCTGGCAGGGGCTTGGCGCAAGTTTTCTTATTCCGGGTTTCGGCTTTTACCTTCGCGGACCACGCATCCTGGGCAAGGGGATGATGGGCGTTTGTGCGACGTTATTTCTTATCTTTATCATCTGGCTGGGATATCCGATTGCCAATGTCGCCTTCGGGCTGATGCTTTCCACGCATGTCAGCGGTGTTGTTTATTATTGCGACGGGTTCCTGAGGACATGGAATTTCCAATGGCGCATCGCCTTCACGGTAGTGGTCTTGCTGGCGGTTGGTTTTTTAATCTATTCGCCGATTCGGAATACCATTCAAAAACACTGGCTCATGCCGATGAGGATAGGTGGTCGTGTGGTTATTTTGTTAAAATCAACAGACCAAATACA
>JASHZU010000181.1 GCA_030042375.1 Verrucomicrobiia bacterium | reverse complement strand
GGAGTGAACGTGAATAACTCATTGGCACTGGGACCGTTTTCATCATTCCATTGGATGATCTCGGCGCCATTGGCCGTCGAGTTGCCAGCCACGTTCATAACCCAATCGCTGGCGGCATTAAGAAAATAATAGTCGCCGGAAAAACCGAAAGCGCGCGGTTCTCTGCAAAACAACAAGGTCAGGAAGGTGAAAATCGCTATTCTTGTGGCGGATTGAAGGTGCTTTTGTGGCATTTTGGGGCGGCAAACCGGGCGGTTTGAATGATTAGTACACGCTCATTTTGGCACAAAATTACCCCTAATTCAACCAAATTTAGAATTAAATAACTAGTATAAACGTTCTAGTTTGTATCTCCTATGCTCGGATTGCTTATTGAAAAAGCCCTTAAATGCTGAGGTCAGGTATGAGAACTATAGTACCTTCAACCGCGCCACAAACGCGCCGTCCGCATGATCAGTAAACGGCAATAGTTCCCGCTCGCGCTCCAGTTTGAAATCCGGATGTGCGCGGAGAAATTCTTGTAAAACGACAGTGTTTTCCTCAGGTTCGAGGCTGCAGGTGCTGTACACCAAAATGCCTCCGGGCTTGAGCATCGGCGCGGCAAGCTTGAGCAGGTCCAATTGCGCTTGTTGCAGGCGCAGGATTTCCTCCGGCGAAACCCGCCAGCGCAAATCCACGCGCCGCCGCAGCACGCCGGTATTGGAGCAGGGGGCATCGATCAGGATTTTATCGAATCTTGAGGTTGGAATTCTAAGTTTTGAATTTTGAATCGCTTCCACGCAGGTGACACCGAGGCGCTGGCAATTTTCCTGGATTAATTTCAATCGGTCTTCAGCAACGTCGCAGGCAAGGATTTTTCCCTCATTGCTCATTTGCTGCGCCATGAATGTCGTTTTGCCGCCGGGTGCGGCGCACAAATCCAAAATCGTTTCGCCGGCACGCGGCGCCAATTCCAGCGGCGCGAGGAGCGTGCTGGGGTCCTGGATATAAAACCAGCCATCGCGAAAACTGGGCAACGTCGCCAGCGGCGGATGTGCTTTCAATTCGAACATCGTGTTCTCCGGCAAAAAACTTTGTCGCGCAAAATCGTACTCCACATTTTCCTCACGCCATCTTTCGATCAACTTGCCGGCGTCAGTCTTGAGTGTGTTTACACGCGCAAAGGTCCTGGGCGGGGTGTTGTTCCATTCGAGCAATTGGCGGGTGCGTTCGTCGCCAAAACGTTTCTGCCACTTTTCCACAAGCCATTGCGGATGAGAAAAGCCCAGCGCGGGATTGGACGTCTTCAAATCCGCCAGGGCTTTTTTCGTCGCATCAAATTCGCGGAGATAGCCGCGCAGCACGGCGTTGATGAATCCCGCCTTGGGGCCATGGCCTTCGCGCTTGGCGAGTTCCACGGTTTCATGGACGGCGGCGTGCGGCGGGATTTTATCGAGCCAGAAAATCTGGTAGAGCCCCAGGCGCAGGAGATTCTGGATGCCCGCGTTCTGCTGGCGTCCCTCCGTCTTTTGGGCGATCAGCCAATCGAGTGTGGCCTGCCGCCGGACGACCCCATAGACCAGTTCCTGGCAAAGGCCGCGGTCCAGCGCGGAAATTCTTGTTTTGGCCGGGTCAAGTGCCTGCTCCAGCAGGGTTTCTGTAAACTCCCCTTCCCGCCGGGCCTGTAAAACGCCCAGCGCGATTTGTCTTGGATTTTTGCTGTTCACCAACTTTAATGATGTCAACCACGGTTTGGGGACGCGAGTGTAAAACTTATGAAACAAGAATTCGAAAAATTAGCGGCGGCGGGAAAAATTGAAGCGCGCCACATTCTGCCGCTGACGCAGTTGACCGAGAGCGGCTGTTGTTTTCATCGGAGCTGGGGGTTTGGCAAAATCAAGGCGGTGGACACCGTCTTTGCGCGTTTCACGATTGATTTCCCGGGCAAGCCCGGCCATACGATGGACCTGGCGTTCGCGGCGGAAAACCTCAAGCCCATTCCCAAAAACCATATCCTGGCGCGTAAAGTCAACGACCTGGAAGCCGTGCGCCAAATGGCCGCGCATCACCTGGAACTCATCAAGCTCGTCCTCAACAGCTACGGCGGCAAGGCCACCGTGGACCAGATTCACTCGGTGCTCGTGCCGGACGTCATTCAGGATGACTGGCGCAAATGGTGGGAAGTCGCGCGCCGCGAAATGAAAAAGGACGGCCATTTTGTCGTGCCCGTCAAGAAAACCGACCCCGTGATTTTCCAGGTGCAGGAAACGACCCCGGGAAACCGCGCCAAAGCGGATTTTCAGGCGGCGAAAGGGTTGAAGGCGCGCGTCGCGGTCGTGTCGGAGATTCAAAAAATTATTCCCGAACTTGCAGACAAAACATCCGTGGCCAGCGATATCGTGACGGCGCTCAACGCGGACATCGCCGCCTACCAGCGCACGCAGCCGGCAGTCGCGCTGGAAGCGATTTTTGCGCGCGACGAATTGCGCCATGCGGCGGGTTTGCCGCCGGCGGAAGGGGAAGTTTCCGCCTCACAAATCTGGCTGCAGGAAGGCATCAAGTTCGGCCCGCTCATGGAGGCCATCCCGGCCGCGAAACATCATCGCGCGCTCGATTCCTACAAGCA
>JASHZU010000180.1 GCA_030042375.1 Verrucomicrobiia bacterium | reverse complement strand
AATTTCGCTACGCGCGTTGTTTTTCGGGGCAATTGTTCATCATTGAAGTCCACCGAAAAGAGCCCGAATTTTTTTGTGTAGCCGAACTGCCACTCAAAATTGTCCAGCAGCGACCAATAAAAAAATCCGCGCACGTCCACGCCGTGGTTCATCGCCGCGCGCAATTCACCCAGGTGCCCCGTCAGGTCCTGGATGCGGAAATCCTCGTCGCTCGAAGCCGAGCCATGTTCCGTGATATAAATCGGCAGGCCGCATTGCTGGTACAATTGTCTCAGCAGCTTGCCAAAACCCGTCGGATGCCGCTCAAACATGTCGTCGCAAATCACGCTCAGTTCTTTTAACCGTTTATGTGAAACGCCGTTCGTCGGCGTCAGCGCCTGGAAATGCCGCAGCCGCGCCCGGCCGTAAAAATTCACTCCCAGAAACGTGGACGCTTCGCGCCGTTTGCCCCCCATAAATTCATTCAGCACAAAGCGATTGAACATATGATGGCACAACTCCGCCAGCACATGGTCCCACAAAGCGTAAATTTGATAGGCCTGAAAAAACGTCCAGTTCTTCGCAATGCCGATCTCCGGGGCCCGGCCGCCGTTGCCTTCGCGCCGGATGGCCGCGCTGGCCAGTAAATGCGCCTTGGCCATGTTCTTAATCACCGTGCGGAATGCGCCGACCCTCCATTTGCCAAAGGGCGGAAATCCTCCCAGCAGGTACGTCAGCGAAGCGTAGGTATCCGGCTCGTTGAACGTGTTCCACAGGTAAACGCGGTCTTTCAATGCCGCGACAATCTTCGTCGTATAATCCACAAACGCCGGGATCGTCGCCGGGTTCAACCATCCGCCATTAGTCGTGATCCACAGCGGATTGGAAAAATGATGCAACACCACCATCGGCGTAATGTCCGTCGCTTTCAGGCAATCAATCAGGTGAATGTAACGGTCCAGCTCCTTTTGGTTCAGCGGCGCGAACGGCGCAGATTGGAGCCGCGACCATTCGATGCCCATGCGATAGGCATTGACGCCCAGCCCGGCCATCAACTCCACATCCTTTTCGTACAGATGATAATGGTCGCACGCCACGCGGCAATGTCCGCCGTCCGATGCCACGTAATCCGTCCACTCGTTGATGACATGCCCTTCCACCTGGGTCGGCGATGTCGCCGTGCCCCACAGAAAATTTTCTGGAAATGTCAAAGTGCCTGTCATTTTCGCGGATACTATACGATACCAGCCGCAAAATTCATTTAAAATTTCTACTCCCCGCCTTCCATGAAGACATACATGGATTGCAACGCAATGCGTCCCGGGCCCGTAAAGCGATTCCAGAAAAGCTGTCCGGCGCTGGCGAAGAGTCCTGTCGAAAGTTTTTGGAACATCGTTTGCATCTGCACCGTGCGGTCCTTGTAAATCCAGCCGCCCGGCTCAATGTCAATCTCCTCGCCCGGCGCCAGCGTCACTTCAAACACATTGCCGAAACCGTGCAGCCAAAGAATGCCTTCCTGCGTCGGGCACGAAAAGTTATCAATAAAAAATCCCGTGCCGCCCAGCAAAATGTTCGCCGCGCCGCGCACGCGCGAGAAGGTATATTCCACGTTTTCCGTCGCCGCCAGCCATTGATGCTCGCGCACGTCCACCCCTGTGCCCGGCTTCAAATGCAGCGCGAAGACATGGCCCGCCCCGTCGCGGCTGAACGCAATCCGTCCCGGCCCGCGCGCGCCCGTCAGCAAAAACGGCATCCCCGCCAGCATCCGTTTGAAGCCGCCCTTCAGCGGATGAATGGCGATTTGCACCGCCGGATCTTTCCAAAGCAAAATGTGATGTTCGAAATAGACACTGGTGTTGCTCAACTCAAGGTGCAGCGCCGGGACCAGTTCGCCTTCGATATGATAAGTCACGCCGCCGAACGTTTCATTTTGTGCGTTTGTGGGTAGTAGTTTGGGGACGGCCATAATTTTTTATTAGTTGAATGTTGGGTAAATCCGCCGCATTTTTCGCAGTTGATAATGGCAGGTTTGCGTCTGTTTGTCCGGCAAATAATTTCCTTTGCCAGCCTGCCGCAGGCATATCATTGTATGAGTTAAAGGTTTTATGTCCCAATACAAAGCAACAATCAAATGGCAGCGTACCAGCCCCGATTTTCTCAAAGGCCGGTATTCGCGCGAACACACCTGGACCTTCGATGGCGGCGTCACCGTGCTGGCTTCCTCTTCGCCGTCCGTCGTGCCTCCTCCTTATTCCAACCCGGCCAATGTCGACCCGGAAGAGGCGTTTCTCGCGTCTCTTTCCAGTTGCCACATGCTCACGTATCTTTTTTTGGCGCAGAAGCAGGGATTCCAAATTGACTCCTACGAAGACGAAGCCGTTGGTGTCGTGACCAAAAATGAAAAAGGCTCGTTCTGGGTGAGCGCTATCACGCTCAATCCCAAAATCACTTACAGCGGCGAGAAGCTGCCCACGCCCGCCGATGAAGAAAAACTCCATCACCACGCACACGCACAATGCTTCATCGCCAATTCGATAAAAACCGAGGTCACCGTCAAACATCAGTAGGCCATGGCCGGTTTCGAACTCATTTCTTTTCCGGGCCCCGACGCTTTAGCTGCCGCGGCTGCCAGTGCCTGGCTGGATGAAATTGACGCTGCCAATCGCGCAGGCAAGCCCTATTGCGTCGCCCTGTCCGGCGGGCGCATCACGCAGAAATTTTTTCTGTCTACCGCCGAAAAAGCCGTCGCGCGAAAGACCTCCTTTGAGCGGGTCCATTTCTTTTGGGCGGATGAGCGCTGTGTCCCGCCGGACGACCCTGAAAGCAACTTCAAATTGGCCAACGATCTTCTCTTCGACCCCCTTGAAATTCCCGAGGCCCAAATCCATCGCCTTCGGGGCGAATTGCCTCCGGAAACTGCTGTCGCTCAGGCAATTTCGGAGCTTCGCCGGCTCGTCCCGGTGGTCAGCGGCGAGCCGGTTTTGGACCTCATTTTCCTTGGCATGGGGGAGGATGGCCATATCGCTTCGCTCTTTCAAAATGCACGGTTTGAAGACCCCAAAATTGCGAAATGCAATGACCCATTTATCTTCGTTTCTGACTCTCCCAAACCCCCTCCCCGCCGGATTTCCTTGAGTTATCAGGCGATTAGCGCTGCCCGCCAGGTCTGGGTCCTCGCCTCGGGCGCAGGCAAAGAAGATGCTCTCAGAAGGTCGTTGAATGCGGAAGGGCAGACGCCTTTAGGACGGGCGATCAGAAGCCGCCGGCAGACGAAAATTTTTGTGGACATACCCGTCCAGATTTAGTAACTAATTGGTTATTAAGGTGTAAATTTTTCGTTAAAAAAATTTGCTTTTTTTGAACCGGGTGCGAGGTTGCACCGTCAGAATAGAGACGATGATTTTACGATGATTTGATTTTAATTTCGCTGTCCGTTTAGGGTTGGCAGAGAGGTTTTGCTCGCGGCGCGGCTCGGACAGCGACCCCCAAGTTGGTCGCGCCGCCCTTCTGAGCGCCGGAGTGACGGCGTATAAACCTCATCACTATTGAAGGGCCGGACGCAAGTCCGGCCTTTCGCTTTTTATGCCCGAAATCTCCTTGAAAAAAAATTTGCTTTTTTTTGAACCTCGTGGAAGGTTCCGCCGTCTGAGAATACGGACGATTTCGCTGTCCGTTTAGGGTTGGCAGAGAGGTTTTGCTCGCGATGCGGCTCGGACAGCGACCCCAAGTTGGCCGCGTCGCCCTTCTGAGCGCCGGAGTGACGGCGTTTAAACCTCATCACTATAAGAGGCCGGACGAAAGTCCGGCCCTTTTTTATTGCTGGATTCCGCATTGCCTGGGTATTAAAAATAAGTTACAAATTCAAGTTATGAAACATCGGCTCGATTTCGAAAAACCGATCATCGAACTGCAAAACAAGCTGGACGAACTCCGCCAACACCCCGAAAAACATTCGCTGGGTATTAGCTTTGAAGAGGAAATCCAGCTCATCGAGAAAAAGCTCGAAGAGACGCGCCGTCACATTTTTTCCAATCTGACGCCCTGGCAGCGCGTGCAATTGGCCCGCCATCCCAACCGCCCCTATACGCTCGATTACCTGAAGACCATTTTCACCGGCTTCTCCGAATTGCATGGCGACCGCCTGTTTGCCGAAGACCACGCCATGGTCGGCGGCTTCGCCCAGCTCGGCGAACACCGCGTCGTCGTCGTCGGCATCCAAAAAGGCCGCGACACCAAGGAAAACATTCTGCGCAATTTTGGCATGGCCCACCCCGAAGGCTACCGCAAGGCCCTGCGCCTGATGCGCCTCGCCAATAAATTTGGCCTGCCCATCATTTCGTTCATTGATACGCCCGGCGCCTATCCCGGCGTCGCCGCCGAGGAACGCCATATCTCCGAAGCCATCGCCGTCAACCTGCGCGAAATGACCCTGCTCGAAGTGCCCATCATCGCCGCCGTCATTGGCGAAGGCGGCAGCGGCGGCGCGCTCGGCATCGGCGTGGCCGACCGCGTTTTGATTATGGAAAACGCCTACTACTCCGTCATCAGTCCCGAAGGTTGCGCGGCGATTCTGTGGAAAGACCGCGCCGCGGCGGCCAAGGCTGCGGCCGCCCTCAAAATCACCGCCAAAGATTTGCTCGAACTCAAGCTCGTGGACGAAATCGTTCCTGAACCGCTTGGCGGCGCGCACACTGACCCCGCGCTCACCGCTGAAAACCTAAAGGTTTGGCTGCTCAAACACCTGAATGACGTGTTGGCAATGCCTGTGGCCGAAAGACTGAAACAACGCTACGAAAAACTGCGCGCTCACGGGCGCTTCATCGAAAAGGTAAGCGCGGAAGCCGACGAAGTTCCGCAGGCTGCGGCCGCCGTTTAACGTGCTTTACCCCCTCGTCTTTCATCCTCTGTTTAAGGAGCGCGTCTGGGGCGGACGCGAACT
>JASHZU010000179.1 GCA_030042375.1 Verrucomicrobiia bacterium | reverse complement strand
CAAAAATTTCTTTTATTAAAGGGTGGCTGGAACGGGGAAAAATTCCTTCAGATGAAGGTAAAGAAATACTTAATTCAATTAAAGAGCAAATCTTTAGCTCGCTTGAGCCATCTCATATCGACGAACGATATTTAGCTTTTTTAGAGCAGTTAGCTGCGAAAATTGAAAGCGGGGCTACTGGCTAAGTTTTCACTCTAAAAATCTCCGCCTTACACCTGACTGTGTGTGTCGTCCTGCACTTTTTTCCGGTTGCCTTTTGGGGCGGACAGGAGAATGATTCGGGGAATCAGCCGTTAACCCTAAAATCGTATGGATCATACCAAATCGGTTTCAAAATGGCGCGTGGCCCGGAAATGGATGCTGGTCGTGGGCCTGATTGTCGGCATCAGCGCGGTCGCTTTCATCCTGCGTATCGTGTCACCGCCACCGGGCGAAACGGCAGCGCCGGAGGACAACTCGATGGTGCGCACGATTTTTTTCGGGGTGCTGGGCGTCTTTACGCTGGGCTGCGGAGTGGCGGGATATATCGTCGCGATTTTCACGAATTGCCTCACGTTTAATTTCAACCACCCGGTGTGGGCCAACATGAAGTTGAAAAAATATTTCCTGAATATCTTCGTGACCGTAGGGCTGTCAGTGGGGCCGGGGCTGATTCTAGCGGGGATTTTGGGGCCGATCCTGGCCGGGGCCTTTGGGTTGCCCGTGGCGCAGGCGAGTCTCCTGCCGATGCTGGGCTTCATCGTGCTGTTCCAGGTTTTTCAGTTGTGGATTTTGATTTGGACGCCGGTCTATCGGCGGATGATCCAGAAACGGCTGGCGGCCATGGGCATTACCAAAGAGCAATTGCAGCAGGGCATCCTGGCGGGGCTTTCCGACCCGGCGAGCGGACGGGGCAAGCGGTTCGCCGCCATCGAGGAGGACATGGGCGCGCTCTGGGTGGCGCCGGACCGGCTGGCGTTCCGCGGCGACGTGGAACAGTTTGACCTCACGCGCGACCAAATCGCCGAAATCGAGCGGAAGGAAGACAAGGGCAGCACGTCCATGCTGGCGGGGATTGCGCATGTGATTTTGCATGTGCGCCTGCCGGACGGCAGTATCCGGAGAATCCGCCTGCACACGGAAGGGCAATGGACCATGGGCCAGAAACGGCATGCGATGGATGGGCTGGCCTATACCATCACGAACTGGTATTCCGGCACATTGCACGCGGCGTCCGTCCCGGGCTAAATTCCGTCTTCTGGCTTCTGTTCCATCAACCATCAACTCTCACTTGCCTTGCCGAAGCCTTGGCGAAGGCAGGTCCATCAACTTCTTTTGCGGTATTCCGTACCTAACGATTTTTCCCGCTCCTATTAAACTGCCCCACATGATTGATTTGAAATCATCGGCAACTGTGGCGGCAGGCATCCCTGCCTGCCGTAGAGCCGTGGCTTCCAGCCCGGCGGACATTGGGTTCCGGGCGGTTGGAAACCGCCCTCTACGTCAGGCCGGAGGCCTAACGCCACAAACCTGGAAGGCCTTAGGCAGCCCTCCTCTCATTCTGTCCATCCTGTCCGAATCACGCACAGTCAAGGCCAGTCAAGCCCAGTCAAAGCTACTCAAGCGCTTTTTAAAAACATTTTTTTATTTGCCGCGTCGAATCCCGCCATCGCGGGAGAAGGCGGGTGTCCATCAACCATCATCTATCTTCATTGGAATTTACACCCTGTACCAACCTGTACAAAGCTGTACCGACCTGTACAAGACCCCGGGGAGGGGGGATCCTCCCTATGCCTTGCCGCAGTCCCGTTTTGCGGGACAGGTCATCGTCATGCTCATTCTCATCCTCGAATGCCCAACGACATTTTTTGGCGCAAATTAGCGTTAATTCGCGTATGAGAGCTCTTGCTTTATATAGAAACGTCACCGTATCGTCGCAGGATTGCCATAAATTTGTAACCGTGTTAAATCTGAATAACCATTCGCGAATGAACATCCATATCTCGAATCTCAGAAACGGGGCCGAAAAATCCATGAAACAAATCCTTTTAACCGCCGCCATCCTCGGCCTGGCGGCGTCGATGGCGCAGGCGCAATCGACTGCGGGCTTTTTGCCCAAGCACATCGCCGTCTTGCGCGCGGGTGATGGCGCGGTGAAACTGCATTTGAAGCAATCGCCCACGTTTGTGGATGAGTTTGCCACGGACGGCTTCAACAGCGCGCCGGTGATGTCGGTGACCATCCCCACCAACGGCCCGGATGCGATGTTCTTCAACGGCCACGCCGCCACGGAAGGCATGATGAGCCGGTCAGCGGACGGCAAGCTGCTGACATTTGCCGGCTACGGCGGGGTGAACCTGCTCCAGCAGCCCGGCACGCCCTCGCTGCTGGACATCGGGCGCGCGCTCTGCACGGTGGATGTCTCGGGCAAATCGCAGACCATCATTTTTGAGCAGTACAACGGCACGAACAAAATGAACCCGCGCGGCGCGGTCACCGATGGCGCGAACCATTTCTGGACCTGCGGCAACGTGACCGGCACGGCCTATTACGACGCCGGCGCGAAGACGTTTACCCCGTTTACCGCTATCACGGATTCGCGCCAGGTGAAGATTATCGGCGGCACGCTTTACACATCGCTCAACGCCGCGGACGCCCTGTACCTGAATACATCGCCGGGCATTTTTTCTTTTGCAGACGGGGAAGGACAGCCGGTGCCGCTGCCGACCGCGTCGGACACAAAGTTGAAACTGGAAGTGCCGGCGGAAAAATCGTACGGCAAGATTGCGGGATTTGACATCAACAGCGATAGCACGATTGCGTACACCGCGGACGTGGACATGGGCGTCCAGAAATATGTGAAGACGAACGGCGCATGGCAGTTCGCCTACAACTTCAAGATTCCGCAAAACATCCCCGAGCCGGACAACCATGAGGATGGCTGCTTTGGCCTCACGGTGGATTTTAGCGGGGCGAACCCGGTGATTTACGCAACGACGACAGAAGGCTGGAATGGCAGTGTGAATTCCAATCGCGTCGTGCAAATCGTGGATACCGGCGCGTCCGCCCAGGTCACCACGCTGGCGCAAGCCGGCAGCACAGACATTGCGTATCGCGGCATCGCCTTCACGCCGGACAACAGCGGAAAGTGATGGATGACCAATGCATTCTCCCAAAGCTCCAATTTTAGAACCGTTACTCAATGTGCGGCGGGGTAAGAGTGCGGTTGAATTTTACAAGAAGGCTTTTGACGCCGGCGTTTTGTCCCTCATCGAAGACGGCAAAGGCGAAGTAGTCGCGCATTTGTCCATCAACGGCGCCGGCTTCTGGGTGGCCGACGAATCTCCCCCGCACGATAACTTCAGCCCCGAATCCATCGGCGGCAGCACGGTGAGGATGGTGATTACGGCAGATGACCCGGATGCGGTTTTTGAACGGGCCATCGCCGCCGGCGCGCAGGTGGTTTATCCGATGGCCAACCAATCTTACGGCTGGCGCGTGGGCCGCCTGCGGGATCCCTTCGGCCATCATTGGGAAATCGGCAAGCCGTTGCGCTGAGGGCAAAAGCAATTCGAACATCCTTCTGCTGAAGGCTGTCTATGAGGCGGAAGCGATATATGAAAACTCGATTTGTATTTGCCGCGATCGTTGGTGTGTTATTGGCCTGCTCCGCGTACGCGCAGGAGGCTTCGAACACTTGGGCGGGTGTTGGCCTGGTATTGGCGGCCCCGAATCACGCCATTACGATTATGGGGATCGTTCCCAACAGCTCTGCATCCCAGGCGGGGCTGAAGCGCGGCATGGTGGTTGAGAAAATTGACGGCGCACCAACCGACGGCATGAAGCTAAAGGAATGCGTCGACAAGGTACGCGGCGCAGCAGGCACCAAAGTGACGCTTGAGCTGGTTGATCCAAAAAATGACACGACGAATACGGTGGAGTTGACCAGGGAAAAGATTGTGCTGCCATTACCGGGCGCGCCGGCCCGAAAACCGTAATTTCACGGCCTTTACTGCCGGAAAAACTTCTGGATTTCGCGGATGACTTCGATGAACCGGTCCACTTCGGCTTTGGTATTGTAGAAATAAAAACTGGCGCGAGCGGTGGATTCCACGCCGAGCTTGTGCATCAGCGGTTGGGTGCAGTGATGGCCGCCGCGGAGCGCGACGCCCGCCTGGTCGGCCAGCGTCACGACATCGTGCGCGTGGACGTCTTTCAGCAGAAAACTCACCAGTCCAGCACGATTCGTCTTCGGGCCGAAGAGGCGAATGTCGTTGAGCGCGGCGAGTTTTTCGTAAGTGTACTGCGCAAGTTCCTGGTCGTGTTTCCAGATATTTTCCCGGCCAATCGCATCGAGATAATCCATCGCCACGCGC
Source organism: Verrucomicrobiia bacterium (assembly GCA_030042375.1). Next base: position 216 of record JASHZU010000179.1, on the reverse strand, counting down.
AGGCCGATAGGGCCGGAGATGTCCGGCGTGCCGGCCTCGAATTTATGCGGCGCCTGTTTGAACTCCGTTTTGTCGTAGCCAACGCTCAGGATCATTTCGCCGCCACCCTGGTACGGCGGCATGGCATCAAGCAATTCCTTGCGGCCATACAAAACGCCGACACCCGTGGGCCCGCAAATTTTGTGGCCGGAAAAGGCGAAGAAATCGCAGCCGATG
>JASHZU010000178.1 GCA_030042375.1 Verrucomicrobiia bacterium | reverse complement strand
GTTTGTTATCGGCGGAGGGCATTTGTTCGCTTTGGTTCACCCCAATGAATTAATCATCATTGGAGGCGGCGCTTTGGGTGCGCTGGTCATCATGTCGCCCAAAAAGGTGCTGATGGACATCTTCAAAGGGGTGATGACCTGCATGAAGGGAGCGCCGCATAACCGCGCAGCCTACGAGGACTTGCTGAAAGTCCTCTATGAATTGTTTTTGATAGGCCGGCGCAACGGCATGATTGCGCTGGAAGAGCATGTGCTGGATCCCACCAATAGTTCGATTTTTAAAAAATATCCGCTGTTCAGCGGCAACGATGAGGCGGTGGAATTTCTCTGCGGCAGCTTGCGGCCCATTATTGACGGCAAAATCAAGCCGGATCAGTTGCGCCTGCTGCTGGATACCGAAATCGAGCAACTCGAAGTCGAGTCCCATGCGCCCATCAACGTTTTAAACAAAACGGCCGATTCCATGCCGGGATTTGGCATTGTCGCTGCCGTGCTGGGAATCATTATTACCATGGCGTCCATTACCGGCGATGTGGGAACCATCGGCGTGGATGTGGCCGCCGCGCTGGTCGGAACCTTTCTCGGCATCTTGCTTGCCTACGGTTTTATCGCTCCTTTGGCCACCAACCTTGAGTTTATTACTACGGCAGAATTGGAATATATCAAATGCATTGCTTCCTGCGTCATCGGGTTTGCCGGAGGGATGGCGCCGGTAACCGCGGTTGAGTTGGGCCGGCGCGGGCTGAGCAGTGATTTACGGCCCACGGCGGATGAAATGGAAGAGATGTTCAAAAACGTCAAAATGGAAAAATAGTTATCGTGAAAAAAACACACCAAAGCCATGGGTCATGGAAAGTGGCGTATGCGGACTTTGTCACCGCTATGATGGCCCTGTTTCTCTGCCTGTGGCTAACCTCCCAGGACCAGAAAATCAAGGAAGCCGTCGAGCGCGCCTTCCGCAATCCTTTTTCGTCCGTGACCAAAGAATCCGTCGGCATCATTCCCAGCGCCGATGCCAACGCCACTTACCAGCAGCAGGGCCATTTTCAATCGGTTTCCGCTGTGGAAATGGAAACCATGCGGCATTTGAGCGACGATTTGAGCAGGCTGCTCAAGCAGGATGAAAACGTCTCCAGTGTAAAGATTGACCTCACGCCCGAGGGCCTGGATATCAATATCTTTGACCGCTCGCACCGGCCGATTTTTAATCCCGGCACATCCACGTTCACGGATTATGGCTCGTGGGTTTTCAGCACGCTGGCATGGGAAATCGCGCGCTACACTACGTTTCGCATCGAACTGCAAGGCCATACCGAGTCGAACACTGAAAACGGCAAGGATGACCATGACGCGTGGGATTTGTCCACGGAGCGCGCGAACGCGGCGCGGCGCATCCTGGTGGAAAACGGCGTCGGGAACCAGCAAATCTCCAAAATCGCCGGTTTCGCCGACACGGTGCCCATGCCCGGATATTCGCCGACGGATGAAATTAACCGGCGCGTGACGGTTTTACTGCGCCTGAAAGAATCGGTTGATGCGCTTTCGGACACGTCTCCTTTGGAGCGGCCCACCCAGGTTCCCAATGACACCCCCCAAAACTGACCAATTTGTTCCTCTGTTGACGGCAATGCCATCCGGTGAAAAGCGAGAATCGCAAATCACCATTATTTCGCCGCAAGAACAACCGCAAACGTTTCAAACGCTGGAAAAGGGCCTGCCCAAGGCCACGGAACGCGCCTCTTCCAAAAGCCATGGCCAGCCGAGCCTTTCGGTGGAGCGTGGCGACGGGCGCGTCAAGAGCATCCGCGTGCAGTGCAGTTGCGGGCAGACCATTGACGTGGAATGTGTTTATCCTGAGACGCCCAGAGTTGAAGGAAGTGAAACCAGCCAGTGAAGCCTCCCAACGACGTAAATAAGTGCCACCCGGCAATTTCTGCATTGGTCTGGGGAATCTTTTTCCGTGACGGGCCAAAAAATTTCGTAAAAACGCTGAAAATTCGCCATGGCATGTCCGTTGCTAAGCAGGCGAAATTATGGACGTAAGCCTGTACCAAGCCGCCGCCGCGATGAATGCCACGGCACAATGGCAGGAAATGATTGCGGACAACTTGACCGCGTCCAATATCTCCGGCGGACGCAAACGGGACATTTCTTTTCACGACGTCCAGGCCGGGCTGGATCCCAGCGTCAGCGGCGGCACTCAGGCCAATTATTTCATCCCCACGGCATCGATGGTAGCCAACTTTCAACAGGGGGAATTGCATGCCAGCAGCAACCCGATGGATTTTGCGCTCGAAGGGCCTGGCTTTTTTACCGTTCAATTGCCAAACGGTGATAAATCGTACACCCGCGGCGGCGAATTCCAATTGAACGCCAAGGAACAGCTCGTTACCACCCAGGGTTATCCAGTTTTAAGCGGTGGCGCGCCGATCCAATTCAATCCCAATAGCACCGATCCCATTACCGTTTCCGCCACTGGCGAGATAAGCCAAGGCTCGCAACAGGTGGGAAAACTGGATTTGGTGGAATTTGATCATCCGGAGTTTCTGACGATGCTTGGGGCGGACAGTTTCCGTTCGGACAATTCGGCGGCACAACCGACCGCGGCAGTGGGCACCAAGGTGCGGCAGGGCTTTCTCGAAGGAGCCAACTCATCGCCAACTACCGAAATGTCCGGCCTGGTTACGGCCATGCGGGCATTTGAAGCCAATCAAAAGGTGATGCAGATGGAGAGTGACCGCACGAGCCGTGTCATCACCACACTGGGAGGGACCTCCTGATTTGATTTATGTTACGCGCCCTCTACTCCGCCGCCGCCGGGATGGAATCCCAGCAGATGAACCTGGACGTCATCTCCAACAACCTGGCGAACGTCAACACCACCGGTTATAAGGACAGCAAACTGCAATTCCAGGATTTGCTTTACCAGACGACCCGAGCCGCCGGCTCCCAACAGGGCGGCGGCAACGAGTTGCCAGGCAGTTTGCAAATCGGCCAAGGCGCGATTCCTGTCGCCACCGAGCGCATTTTCACACAGGGTGACCTCTCGCAAACGGGCGGAAACCTGGACATCGCCATCCAGGGCCAAGGATTTTTCCAGGTCCAAATGCCCGACGGCACGCTGGCCTACACGCGCGATGGCTCGTTTAAGACTGATGCCGAAGGCCGTGTTGTGACCAGTGATGGATATCCCGTCCAGGGCGGGTTTGAACCCGTGCCCGA
>JASHZU010000177.1 GCA_030042375.1 Verrucomicrobiia bacterium | reverse complement strand
GAAGTTCGCCGCGAACAGGTTTTTGCGAAAACCGGCGTGGTCATTGGATTTTTCTCTGAACCAAAATCGGTTTTTGCGGTCTCATTTTTATGTTGAATAGAAAGAATATGGCATCTCATGGTCGTCAACGGAGTGCTGGAAAACGGAGCGGTGGAACCAAAAAAACTTCCCCGCGCCGGCGTTTTATCATTTCCAGCAAGGCCCGCCGTGATGAGCCCAAAGCCCCGGATTCCAATGGCAAAAACCATGTGGTCCCGGGACAAAATGGGCATGCCACCGCCCCCGCATCTCTCGGCCAGCCGACGATCGAGCTGAACGAGACGATCAAGACTCTTTTGCATCTGGCCCAGGAGCATGGCTATGTCACTTACGATGACATTAACGACGTGCTCCCGGACAATCTGAGCCCGGATGATTTGGACGCTCTCATGTCCAAGCTCCGCAGCCTGGACGTCGAAATCGTCATGGATCATGCCGAGGCCGAGCGCGCCAAGCAGCCCGAACCCGCCCAGGCGGAAGAGGACGACGAAGCGCGCCTGGAAATCCTGGACGACCCCGTTCGCATGTACATGAACCAGATGGGCAAAGTGCCCCTGCTCACACGTGAACAGGAAGTGGAGATTTGCAAAAAAATCGAGGAAGCCGAAGTCTCGATGAAGACCATCGTGTATGGCCTCGGTTTCACGGCCAAGGAACACATCGCCATCGCCGAAAAGCTGTTGTCTGAGCCGCCCAAGGAACGCTTTGACCGCGTGATTGTGGACAAAAAAGTCGCCAATCGCGAAGGCCATTTGCGCGAATTGCGCAAGCTCATCAAGAAAGTCCACGCCCTCGATGAGAAGGTGGACGAGAAATATTTTAACTGGCAGAAGGCGCAGCAAAAAGCCCGCAAAGAAAAGCTCGGGCGTGAGCTGAAGAAGGCCAGCCTCAAACTCCAGGACATGTTCCCGAAGTTTTACTACAAGCAAAAAGTGGTCGAGGAAATGATTGTCGTGGCCGGCAACGTCTACGAAAAATTCCAGGCCAGCTTGCGCCATGTCCATGAGTTGGAATCGCAGGGCCGCCTCACCGGCGAACGCCGTGCCGCGCTGGATGGCGAACGCGCCAAGCTCCAGACGCTCGAACAATTCGTCCGCATGTCGCGCGAGGAATTTTACAAGGCCTTCTCCGACCTGAAGTCCGCCGCCGAACGCGGGCTCAAGGCCAAGACGCACATGGCGGAGGCCAACCTGCGCCTCGTGGTGTCCGTCGCCAAGAAGTACACGAACCGCGGCCAATCGTTCCTGGATTTGATCCAGGAAGGCAATATCGGCCTGATGAAAGGCGTTGAGAAATTTGAGTATCGCCGCGGTTATAAGTTTTCCACCTACGCCATCTGGTGGATTCGCCAGGCGATTACGCGTTCCATTGCCGACCAGGCGCGGACCATCCGCATCCCGGTGCACATGATTGAAATCATGAACAAGCTCTGGCGCGCGCAAAAGCAGCTCACCCAGGAAATGGGCCGCGAACCGACCCCGGAGGAATTGGCCGACGAAATGCACATGCCCGTCGCCCGCATCCATGCGCTCCTGAAAATGGCGCAACAGCCGGTGTCCCTGCACGCGCCCGTTGGCGATGACGGCGATGTGAGCGTCGGTGATTTCATCGAAGACAAATCGGCGGAAAATCCGTCCGACGTGACGAGCTACAGCCTGCTGCGCGAAAAATTGAGCGACGTGCTCACGACCTTGACCGAGCGCGAACGCAAGATTCTCGAAATGCGTTTCGGCCTGCTCGATGGCTATGAGCGCACGCTCGAAGAAATCGGCAAGATGTACAACGTCACCCGCGAGCGCATCCGCCAGATTGAGGCGAAAGCGTTGCGCAAGCTGCGTCACCCCACGCGCGTGCGCCACTTGCAGGGCTTCCTTGATACGCCCGAGCCGGAAATGGCCACGACGGCGTAAGGAAATCGTTTATATAAAGTTTCGCATCGGCCCCGTAAATCGGGGCCGATTTTTTTTGCGGCGTCAAAGCGGAAGCTTCGGTCGACCTGCCCCTTTATCCTTGATTTTTCAAACCCGCAACGGTATCATGATTCCGGTTTTGGAAGGGCGGAGAATCGCTTTTGGCGCGAGCCAAAAGAGGAAAGTCCGAACACCAGAGGGCGCGATGCCGCGTAACCTTTTGACTTAAACCTCAAGAGCGATACATGCGGGCGGGGGACCAACCCTCGACGGAAAGTGCCACAGAAAATAGACAGCCGCCGGCGCGAACCGGCGGTGATGGTGAAAAGGTGCGGTAAGAGCGCACCGCGCGAAGCGTAAGCGACGCGGCACGGAAAACCCCATCGGGTGCAAGGCCAAATAGGAAACCTCGGAGCGGCCCGCTCCAGTTCTGCGAAAGCGGACGGGTTTCGGGTATCGGCTGCGCAGACAAATGATTCTCACCGTTCAAAAGCGGGACAAAATTCGGCTTACAACCCTTCCAAAACCGTCTCCCCTTTTATCTGCTCTTGTACGAGCCCCAAAAACTTTTTGAAGGCGACAGCGTTGCTGCTGCGGTTGCGGTTGTCCTTACTGTTGCCGCCGGACCTAATTGCCCGGCACGGCTCATCGCGCGAACCGAAACCACTTCCGGCGTAAACGAAAATGCCTGCGCAGTTTGGTTCGCCGGCAGAATAGCGGTGTGCCACGTGTAATCGGTCCCGTAATATTGCAACAGCCATTTTGCGACGGGTGTGCCGCCGGGTGTGGCCCAGGCAAACGT
>JASHZU010000026.1 GCA_030042375.1 Verrucomicrobiia bacterium | reverse complement strand
ATCAGGGAGCGATCGCAATCGGCAATCTCGCTGTCAATTTCCACGCCGCGGTTGATGGGGCCGGGGTGCATGATGAGCGCGTCGGGTTTGGTTTTGGCGAGGCGCGCTTTATTGAGACCGAAGAGCTGGGTGTATTCGCCGATGCCGGGGAACATGGTTTTGCGCTGGCGTTCGTGCTGGATGCGCAGGAGATGGATGATATCGGCGTCGCGCAACGCTTCATCCACATTGTAAGTTACGCGGCAGCCCATTTGTTCGAAGGTTTTGGGCACGAGCGTCGAGGGACCGCAAAGCGTGACCTTCGCGCCCAGTTTCGTGAGCGCCCAAATGTTGGAGCGTGCCACGCGGCTGTAAAGGATGTCGCCAAGGATGGTGACGTTCAGACCATCGATTTTTCCTTTACGCTCGCGGATGGTAAAGACATCGAGCAAGGCCTGCGTGGGATGCTCATGCGCGCCGTCGCCGGCATTGATGATGCGGGCGTCGAGGACACGCGAGAGAAAATGCGGCGCACCGCTGGCGCTGTGGCGGATGACAATGAAATCGGCATTGAGCGCTTCGAGATTCAGCGCGGTGTCCTTGAGCGTCTCGCCTTTTTTGAATGAAGAGGCTTCGGCGGAAAAGTTGATGATGTCCGCGCTCAGGCGCTGCTCGGCCAGTTCAAAGCTGATGCGCGTGCGCGTGCTCGGCTCGACGAACAAATTGACGACGGTCTTGCCGCGCAGGGCGGGGACTTTTTTGATGGCGCGCTCGCCGACGGCCTTGAACGCGCGCGCGGTGTCGAGCACGGTGATAATTTCCTCCGCCGTGAGCGATTCGATATCGAGCAGATCTTTTTTGTTCCAGCTCATTTCCGTTCCAAAATCACTTCGTCTTTCTCCCCGAGGCGGACGCGGATTTTTTCGTCCGGGGCGGTCGGTACATTTTTGCCGACGAAATCGGCCTTGATGGGCAATTCGCGATGGCCGCGATCCACGAGGACGGCCAATTGGATTTTTTTCGGACGGCCAAAATCGTTGAGGGCGTCCATGGCGGCGCGGACAGTCCGGCCACTGAAGAGGACATCATCCACGAGCACGACGGTCTTGCCGTTCACATCGAAGGGCATGATAGTGGGATGGACTTTGGGCGCGGCGCGGCGGTCCAGGTCATCGCGATGCATGGAGACGTCGAGACTGCCAACGGATACGGGCTGTTTCCAGATCTCCGAGAGTAGTTGGCCGAGCCGCCGGGCGAGAGCATCGCCGCCGGCGGGAATGCCGACGAGGACGACTTCAGTTGGGTTTTCATTTCGTTCCGCAATCTCATGGGCAATGCGAGCGAGGGCGCGGCCAATGGCGGTGGCATCCAGGATGACGGTGGAGTCAGGCATGTGAAGGCCCTCCCTCTTTCATTATTGAGAGAACCAAACGCAGGAAGCCTTTTAAAATTAAAAAGCGAATCGGACCCGGCCATGGGGCGCGGGCGATTCGCGATTCGCGTTTCGTTTTCATGTTTCCTTTGCAGCCTCACAGGGCTGCGTTAAAGGAGCGGTTCTTTTAATTATTTCCGGCGTTCTGGCGGGATTTCCGCCAGGCGGAGCGATGTTTGATTATCCAATCGGTCAAGGCGCGCTCAAAGCCAATGTCGTGCCCGGCTTTTTCGGATTCAATCCACTTGTGCCTGAGAATTTCTTCGCGTTCCGCCTGAAATTCCCTATAAAGCGAAGAGTTCTTCAATAAATCGTTCGTCAAAGTTGTACCTTTTAAAACGTTCGACATATTGAAATAACTTACGACCCTTTGACAAAGTTTGGCAACTAAAATAAATTGTTCAAAATAAACCACTTATGTAAAAAGCGCCCTTTTGGGATAAGGTGGCATAAACAAAATGGACCGTCATGGAGGAATATTCGATGGCCTGCTTTTGCTCCCCGAAAGTATTACGCAATTGGCTTTACACGAAAGAGGCGACTCACTAGACTTGTCAACTTATGGAAGCCAAAACAAAGACGATTGAGCAGTTTAAGACACATGACGGCGACACAGGTTCTGCCGATGTGCAGATCGCGCTGCTGACGCAGCGGATCAACCATTTGACAGAGCATTTGCAGGGCAACAAAAAAGACCACAGCTCGCGCCGCGGGCTGCTGATGATGGTGGGCCAACGCCGCCGCCTGCTGGATTATTTGCAGAGCAAAGATTTGAAACGCTATCAGGCCGTCACGAAGAAGCTGAAACTCCGCCACTAAAAATTTGCGGGACACCTCTTTATTTAATTGATTTGTCCCGCGGCAAGTTTGGGCTGAAACGCGAACGGCCCAATTCTTAAACCAAACTTCGCGAAGAAAATGCCGCTCTGCCGGGAAATTTCAATCAGCTCCGAAAATTTCGGGGTTCACTGAAGTTCCTCAGGCAGCGCGGCGAGAAAAAAATATGCCAGAGAAAATAACCGCCCAATTGGGCGATAAGCAGATTACTATCGAAACAGGGAAACTCGCCAAACAAGCCGACGGAGCAGTCACCGTCCAACTGGGTGAAACCATTGTAGTGGTAGCCGCCGTCGCGGCGACCAAGGCCAAAGAAGGCCAGGACTTTTTCCCTCTCACCGTGGATTACCGCGAGAAAGCGGCCGCCGCAGGAAAGTTCCCCGGTGGTTACTTCAAACGTGAAGGCCGCCCGACGGAAAAGGAAATCCTCACCTCACGCCTCACGGACCGCCCCATCCGTCCGCTCTTTCCCAAAGGCTGGTACAATGAAGTGCAGGTCCAGAGCATCGTATTGAGCGCGGACGGCGAGAATGACCCGGACATTTTGAGCATCATCGGCGCGAGCGCCGCGTTGATGGTCAGCGATATCCCGTGGGCCGGCCCGCTGGGCGCGGTGCGCGTGGGACGCATCAACGGAAAATTTGTGGCCAACCCGACGCATCCCGAAATGGAGGAGAGTGACCTGGATTTGGTCTACGTGGGCAATGAGACCGACATCGTCATGTATGAAGGCTCGGCCAAGGAAATTACCGAAGCGGATTTCAACGCCGCGCTGAAGTTCGGCCAGGAATGCTGCCTGCCGTTGATTGCGGCGCAGAAGGAACTCGCCGCGAAAGCGGGCAAGAAGAAGCGCGAAATCAAGCTGAACACCGTTCCTGATGAAATTTTGCAGGAGGCCAAGAGCCTTGTGGGCGACCGCTTTGTCCCCGCGTTGTTGACGCCGGGCAAGCTGGCGCGTGAAGCGGCAGTGAAGGCCATCCAGGATGAAGTGGGCGCCAAGCTCACGGAAAAATTTGGCGAGGAAAAGGTCAATGACTTTGTCGTCAAGGATGCGTTTTATTACATCCAGAAAGAAGCCGTCCGCAGTTTGATTTTGAACAGCGGCAAGCGCCTCGATGGCCGCGGCTTTGATCAGGTCCGTCCGATTTCGAGTGAGGTCAGTGTTTTGCCCCGGGCGCATGGTTCCGCGATTTTTGCGCGCGGCGAGACGCAGGCGGTCACACTGGCGACGCTCGGCACGGGCGAAGACGTCCAGGAATTCGACGCCTTCACTGGCGGCGAGACGACCAAAAAATTCATCCTGCATTATAACTTCCCGAATTTTTCCGTGGGTGAGACCGGCCGTATTTCCGGCCCGGGCCGCCGGGAAATCGGGCACGGCGCATTGGCCGAGCGCAGCATCGAGCCCATGATTCCGTTGAAGGAGTATCCGTATGCGATTCGCGTGACGAGCGAGATCATGGAATCGAACGGCTCGACGTCGATGGCGACGGTTTGCGGCGGCACGCTGGCGCTGATGGATGCGGGCGTCCCGATGATTCGCCCGGTGGCGGGCATCAGCGTGGGCATCTGCACTGAGTACGGTGGCGAGAAAATTTCGCGGTACCAGTTGCTCACCGACATCATCGGCTGGGAAGACCATTACTGCGACATGGATTGCAAAATCGCCGGTACAGAGAAGGGTATCACCGGCTTCCAACTGGACTTGAAGTTGAAAGGCCTGCCGCACACGATGATGGCCGAGGCGATTGAAAAGGCCCGTGTCGCGCGCATGTCCATCCTGGGCGAAATGGCCAAGACGCTGGCTGAGCCGCGCAAGGAATTGAGCAAGTACGCGCCGCGCATCGAAGTCATCAAGATCAATCCAGAAAAGATTGGCGCGCTGATCGGGCCGGGCGGCAAGAACATCAAACGCCTGGTGGAAGAATCCGGTTGCGAAATCAACATCGAGGACGACGGTACGGTGAACATTTTCTCCGTCTCGGCAGAGGGGATGAAGATTGCACGTGAAGCCATCACGGGCATGACGGCGGAAGCCGAGGTCGGCAAGATTTATCGCGGCAAAGTCGTGACGGTGAAGGAGTTCGGCGCGTTTGTCGAATTTCTGCCGGGCAAGGACGGGCTGGTGCACATCAGCGAGCTGGCGAATTTCCGCGTCAAGAAGACCGAGGACATCGTCAAAGTGGGCGATGAAATTACTGTCAAATGCCTGGGCGTGGACGAAAAAGGCCGCGTACGCCTGTCCCGCAAGGCCGCCATGGAAGACCGGGACAAGGAAATGGCCGAGAAAGAATAAGGATTATTTAAAAAATCGAAGCGCGAATGGCGAAAGCTGTTCGCGCTTTTTTTGTAGGGAAATTCCCTACAATGCGCGTGCCTTCAATGTGCTAAAAAGTTCCTAATTTTAGACTAAAAGTTTGACGACGCGGGCTTATGAGCGGAGAATCATCAGGTAGCATAGTGAAAAAGTGTCTTATCAGGATATACCAGGGACTTCTGGCGATTATTTTCTTCGGCAGTTTCCTTTCTAATTTACATGCCGAGTCCTATGGCCTTCAATTGCGGGGGCCGGTGGGCGCGTTCCTGAACGGGACGATGCCTGAAATCGCGCCGGGCATTTCCGGGGACTGGTCGGCAGTGGAGGCATTTCCCAATTTGCTCTTCACCAATTCCGTCGGCCTGGCGCCCGTGCCCGGTTCCAACTTGCTTTGCGTTTGGGAACGGGAAGGGCGTGTCTGGACGTTTGAAAATTCGTCCAATGTCACGGAGAAGAAGCTGGTGCTGGACATCCACAACCAATGCCAGGGCTGGGATGATTCTGGGCTGCTGGGCGTGGCGTTTCATCCGGGATTTGCGACTAACCATTTCATGTATGTTTATTACACCTGGGTGAAGCCTGGCACAGTAGGCGGGGACATGAACACGCGGCCCAACCCGACACTGCCGAACACCTACCATGACCGGCTGTCGCGCTTCACGCTGGATGATAACGGCGTGGCTATTCCCGGCTCGGAACAGGTGCTGATTGACCTCACTGACCAAACCGTCTGGCACCATGGCGGCGGAATGTTTTTTCATCCGAAAGACGGATTTCTTTACCTGACCATTGGCGACAATTCCGTGAGCGACAACGACCAGGTCATCAACAAAAGTTTGTTCAGCGGCGTCTTGCGGATCGATGTGGATTGCCGGGGCGGGGACATCAGCCATCCGATTCCGCGCCAGCCGGTGAACGGTTTCACGGGGCATTATTATATTCCCAATGACAATCCGTTTGTAGGCCAGGCGAACTCCTTCAACGGCCAATCGAATGCGCTGGAGGAATTCTTTTGCATCGGCCTGCGCAGCCCGCATCGCATGACCTATGACCCGGCGACGGGGCGGATTTTCATCGGTGACGTGGGCGAAAGCGCGCGGGAGGAAGTGGATGTGATCGAGCCGGGCGAGAAGGGGCTGAATTTCCAATGGCCTTATTGCGAGGGCAAGCTGGGCCAGATGAAGCTGCCGTGCATCGGCATCAGCCGCGGGCCAATTTTGGATTATCCGCACAGCGACGGCCGGGCGGTGATTGGCGGCTATGTCTATCGCGGCAAAAAATTCGCGAGCGACCTGGGCGGAAAATATATTTTTGGCGACAACGTGTATCGCCTCGTCTGGGCGATGGATGAGACGACCACGCCAGTGAAGAAAAATGTCCTGTGCGTGATGCCCAAGGGCAACGGCCCCAATTCCGGATCGGATTATACGGGCCTGTCGTCGTTTGGCCTGGATGCCGACGGTGAGATTTATTTTTGCCAGATGAGCAGCATCGGCGGGCACATTTTTACGCTGGCGCGCGGCGGGCCACCGCCACCGACCCATTTGATTCCGAAACTGCTTTCGCAAACCGGCGTTTTCTCCGACATGCAAAGCATGACGCCGCAGGACTTTTTGGTTCCCTACAGCGTCAACACGCCGTTGTGGTCGGACGGCGCCGTGAAGAAACGATGGATGGCTCTGCCGGACGATACGAAGATTCATTTCGCGCCGACGGGCGAATGGCAATTTCCCGCCGGGACGGTTTTCGTGAAAACATTTGAACTGCCAGTGGACGACACGGACCCGACCAAGCGCCGCCGCCTGGAAACGCGCCTGCTGGTGCGTGACACGAACGGTTATGTCTATGGTGCGAGCTATAAATGGCGCAGCGATAACTCGGACGCGGACGTGGTGGATGCGGGAATCACTGAGGACATTCCCGTCAAAACAGCGACGGGCACGCGCATCCAGCATTGGTTTTTTCCAGGACGGCAGGATTGTTTGACATGTCACACACCCGCGGCCGGTGGCGTACTCGGTGTCAAAACACGCCAGCTCAACGGCAATTTGACTTATCCCAACGGCGTGACGGACAACCAATTGCGCGAGTGGAACCATCTCGGCCTTTTTGACGCCACGTTGAACAACCGCGATATCGCGCACATGGAACGGTTAGTGGCCGTGACCAATCTCCATGCTTCGCTGGAACTGCGCGCGCGTTCGTATTTCGACGCGAATTGCGCCCAGTGCCATCGTCCGGGTGGCGCGGAAGCTTTCTTTGACGCGCGCTTCGACACGCCACTGAACAAGCAGGGGATTATTAACGGGCCGGTCGGGGACCCTATGGGCATTTCCGGTGCAAAAATTGTGGTGCCGGACGACATATCGAAATCCATTTTGATGCAGCGTATCATCACGACCGGCCCCCTGGAAATGCCGCCACTGGCGCGAAATGTCAATGACACCAACGCCATCAATACTATTACCCAATGGATTAATTCGCTGCCGCGCAACGTGGCGACGCTGCCGCAAGGATGGTCGCACCAGGACGTTGGCCCGGTCGACCGGGCGGGTGACGCCAGCTTTTTGAACCACCAATATAATGTCATCGCGTCCGGCACGGACATTTGGGACACGGTGGATGGATTTCATTTTGCCTATACGCCCATCAACGGCGATGGACAAATTATTGCGCGGGTGATTTCCATTCAATTTACCGACCCGTGGGCCAAGGCGGGCGTGATGTTCCGCGAAAGTCTCACGCCCGGCTCGAAGCACGCGATGATGGTGGTTACAGCCGGAAACTTTTCGTCCTTCCAATGGCG
>JASHZU010000176.1 GCA_030042375.1 Verrucomicrobiia bacterium | reverse complement strand
CTGCTGGCCAGCGACGTCAGCGGATAGCTGAAAGTGCAGCTCTTGAAGCCGAGCGATTCGAGGAACGCCGGCAGTTTTTCGTAATCATCAATCAACCGGCTGGCGGTGATGCTGGCCGTGGTTTGGATGCCGACGGAATGAAAGTAATCATTCGCGCGTTTGATTTTTTGGCAAACGCCTTGCAAACCGCGGTTCTTCTCGTGCTTCGCGATGTCGTGCGCATCGATGGACATGATGACGCTGGTGAGGCCGTCGGAGACGAGGTTGCGCATGTTCTCATCCGTCCACAAACCGCCGTTGGTGCAAATCATCGGATGAATGCCCTTCTCGGCGGCATAACGGGTCATCGCCCGCAAATCGCGATGCACCATGGGCTCGCCACCGACGAAGAGGAGATAACCGATGTGATTTTTTACGGCGATATCAATGACGAGTTTGGCTTCCTCCAGCGTCACACTGCGCCGCGCCTTGGGATCGAATTTAGAGCGCGCGAAACCGCAGAAATCGCAATCGGCATTGCAAATGTTGGTGATGGCAAACTGCAGGTAGCCGGGGTCACCGTGGTCCAGGACTTCGCCAATGAGCTTGAGCGCGCCTTTTTTGGGCCGCACGACGTGCCTGGAAAAATCATCGGCCGGCGCGGGCGAAGACGGTTTCGCTTCAGGCGGCATTTCAACTGTTGATGTCTGGCTCATTCAAACGGACATTGTGGCGGAGAAAACGGCGCGGGCAATGATTCTTTTTGCGTTCAAGCGGCCCGCGTTTCCTTTGATGTTTGCACAAGAAACATTACCGTGATTTTGGCTTTGCGCAAAGTGAATTAAAAAACTAGGATAATCGCGGTCTGTCCGGTGGTGTAACGGTAGCACAAGGCCCTTTGGAGGCTTTTGTCATGGTTCGAATCCATGCCGGACAGCCATTCTCCATTTACGATTTCGGATTTGCGATTTACGATTTGCGGAAAAATCCCTCTGGCAACGGCATCCGATACAGCAAATTTAAGAGCGCAACGTTCCAATACTCTCGCCGATGGCTCGCCCGCTGCGCGGATATGGAATGATTCGTCTGGCCTTTTACGCCGGGATAAATCCCGGGGCTACATATCTGTCGCCCCTACGGGGCTTGTTTTTCCGCTCCCATCCATTCCACGGCGTTGCCAATGATTTTTAAGGGCGCGGGTTGGTAGTAGATGGGGAACGTCTCGTGGCCAGGACTGAAATAAAAAACCGTCCCTTTGCCGACCTTCCACACCATCCCGGCACGGAAGATTTCGTTGTTCGTGGACACTTCCTGGAAAATGACTTCATCGGGTTGGGGAACGTGGAACGGCTCCGAGTAAACTTCCGTGTGCGGGATTTGAAATTGCGCCGGGACACCCTGCGCGATGGGATGATCGGGCAAAAGTATTTGGATGGTCACTGGCTCGCCGGTTTCGCGCCAGGCGGTAATTTCGCAAATCGGATAATAAACCAACGCGAGTGGACTGCCGTCCGGCGCATTGGTCATGACGATACGCGGCGTAATGGGGTCGGTCCGCAACGGGTCTTTGTAGGCGAGCGGATAAATAAATTCTGTTTTCGTTCCCGCGGGAATCGTTTTTGCCGCGTCTTCGCGCGTGCGTTCGTCCATGGCTTCGATAAAAACCCGGGAGGTCAGGCCAGAGTGCAGCACAATCAGCCCGAGTTTTCCTTCTTTGACGCGTTCCACAATTTGTCGCGCCCTTTCAATGGGCACCGATTTGTTTCTCACGTGCGACCAATAGACCAGCACGTCGCAATTGGTAATCAGGTCGTCGCCGAGGCCAAAGTTGGTATCGCCCAGGCCGGCAGTGGTCACTGAAAGATTCGGCAGCGTCTTGAGATAGGAGGCAATCTGGCTGGCGATGTAATTGGGATACGTTGCCACTTGAGCTTTGTTTTGCTCGTCCCAGACCAAGACGCGGATGGGCGCCGCATGGATGGCTGCGGCCAAAAAAATTGCGGCCAGAACCAGGAGGAATTTCATGGTGAAATCATTTCAATTTTAGGTGAAACGTCCAGTGAAATTGCCCGGGAGCATTTGAACCCAGCAGAACCAGCCCAAGCCCTCACCTCACCCTGACCCTCTCCCCTCCCATCGGATGGGAGCGGAGAGGGAACAGCCGTCGGAAGTAATCCGCATTTTTCAAAGCAACTATCCGACGACAGATTATGTGATCCGAAAGCTGTATTTATTACATGCACCGCCTACGCTACTGGGTCGCAGCGGCGTTTTGATCGTCAGAAGCAGAAGGCGGCGGCGGGGGCGGATGCGCCCAATAAAATCCGACGACGCGAATATCCGTAGGCTGGTTGCGCCAGACGACGGCGACGTATTGGCGGGTCACGTTCGCATAATGCGCCGTCACCGTCACCTGGAAGGTGTGGCTGTGCACATCGCAATAAGCTCCGATGCCTTGCATCGCTTCCTGGCTTACACCGGCCCGTTGCACGTCCCCCGTGCTCTGAAACGGAGTCGCATCCGGCCCGTTACCGCCGCTGGGGCCGCCACGGGTTTTGATGATCGCTTCAGCGGTGGTTTCATCCACGCCGGGAATCAATTGCAGCACATTGGCATCAGCCGTATTGATGTTGATTTTGCCATCGGAAAACGGGGTGAAAACGTCCTTCAACCCGAACGGATAGGTCACCGTGGGCGCGCCGCCGGTAAGGCCCAACTTTTTGGCCGCCGAATTCAGTCCGCTTCCCGCCGTTTCCTGGCCGCCGTTATACATGGCTGGCGTTACGCCCTTGACCAGCAGCAATTCGGAAATGTCGTCCATGGGCGCTTCTTTGCAATAATACGGCGGGTCCAGGCTCAGGTAATACTGGTTTTTGGCCCCGGACAGGCGCGGATTATCCCCGGGCTGGATCCAATCGAGGATGGAGTCGGAAACGGTCGGTAGATCGTTCGCGTCCACGCCCATGGTGGTCAGCGCCTGGTTGAGAAATTGCGGGGTGGCGGTGTTGATGTTGGCGTAGCGTTCCAAATCAATGATTTTGAGGGAAACCCAGCCGTCGCCGATTTGATAATGGTCCAGCGAAATGCTGTTGAGGACGCTATTGCTTTCGCCCAGGCCGCCGGGACCGCCCGCCCAAAGCTGGTTCAGTGAATCGTAGGGCTCGCCGGGGATGTTGGCCTCCTGGGCCAGGACATAACGCGCCAGTTCCACACCCGAGCGCCCGAGCCAAAGCAGTTGCGGTTCAGCCTGGGATTGTCCCGCGAGCTTCATATCCACCTGCATGGAATACCAGAGCTGGGCGGCAAAGGCCGACAGCACGAAAATGGCCAGCAACGCCACGATGAGCGCGAAGCTCTGCGTGCGTGGTTTGGAGCAAAGGCGCAGTTTCATGGCATGTTAGGGCGGCCCGGTGGACGGCGAACCTGCGCCCGGGCTGTAGGGATTATTGCCGACAGGAACCGTGCCCTGGCCGCCGTTGGCATTAAAAAACTGTTGCATTCCTCCCTCATACGAGCCGTTATTATTCGGCGTTTGGACGGCCGTGGGCATGGTGCCGGAAGGAAAAGAAATTTCCCGCGTAATCACCTTTGCGCCCGTGGAATTTTGGTCGCCAAATGCCAGCGTCACGCGCACCAGGGGCGGAATCATGTTGGTGGCGTCCCATTCGGTGTCCCACTGCATCGCGTTGGTGTCCCAGCATTCAATCAAAAAATCGCTGACGTTCCGCGCCAGAATGAGCGGCGTGTTTTTTTCCGCGGCGGGCAGGTCCATGAGAATGGGGTTTTGTTGCAAGACGAGGTCCCTTCCCGAATTGGAGTCCGGTTGAAGGAAGAAGGTCAGCCGCCGCAAATGATAATCCATGTAGAGGCCGTCGGGGGTTGGCCCGGAAAATTCTCCCGTGCGCGGATAGGTATCGGGCAGGTAC
>JASHZU010000175.1 GCA_030042375.1 Verrucomicrobiia bacterium | reverse complement strand
CGGCGGCACGCTCATTATGAACCAGGAGGCCATGGGCAATGCCAGCGGCACGGCCCAGACGGGCGCATTCAACTTCAACGGCGGAGTGCTGGAGGCGGCGGCAAGTTCGGCCACCTTCCTGTCACCGGCCAGCTCGCCGAGCGTCTTTACGACAACCATCCAGGCGGGCGGCGCAATGATCAATGACGGCGGCTTTGTGATTACCGTTTCCTCGCCGCTGCTGCATGATTCCACTCTGGGCAGCGCGCCGGACGGTGGACTCACTAAATCCGGCAGTGCCACACTGACCTTGACCGGGGCCAACACGTACACCGGCCCGACGACCATCAGCAGCGGCACTTTGGCGTTGAGCGGAAGCGCTTCAATTGCCGACAGCCCTGCCATTGTTATTGCGGGGGGGGCAACGTTTAATGTGTCAGGCCTTTCTTCGACTTTTGCGCTTGGCGCAGGCCAGGTGTTGAGCAACAGCACGTCAACGGCGGTCATTGATGGCAATGTCAGCGCGGGCTCAGGCGCGTTGTCATTGAAGTATGCCTCTGGAACGCCCTCATTAAGCATGGCCGGTGGCACATTGACGCTCTCTTCCGACACGGGGTTGACGATTAACAACACCGGCCCGGCTTTGGAGGGCGGCACTTACATCATCATTGCCGCCGGCGTCGGAACGGTCGGCGGGACACTGCCATCATCATTCACCGTCAGCGGCAATGGCATTGCCGGTGGCACGACGGCCGCGCTTCAAATGACTGGTGGTGCGCTTGAACTGGTCGTGACACCCCCGAGTGCGCACATCACTGGCGTCAGTTTGGATGGCGCGACTCTGAATATCACCGCCACCAATGGCGCCGCGAACGGGTCCTATGTGTTGCTTGAAAGCACGAACGTCACTTTGCCGCTGAACCAATGGGTACGCGTGTTGACGAATAATTTCGACGGAAACGGAAACGTCAATCTTTCCACCAATATCCTCAATCCCGCCAGCCCGCTGGAATTTTATCTGCTGTCGCAGTAGCGGCGGATCAATAATTCAAATATGGCCCGAGCCAGCGCTCGACTTCGGGCACGGTCAGGCCTTTGCGAACGTGGTAGTCGTTGATTTGGTCGCGGTCGAGTTTGCCGACGGCAAAATATTTTGATTCGGGATGGGCGAAGTACAGCCCACTCACCGAGCTGCCCGGCCACATCGCAAAATTTTCCGTCAGTTTGATGCCCGTGTTCTTTTCCACGTCCAGCAATTGCCAGAGAGTTTTCTTTTCGGTGTGGTCGGGACACGCGGGATAGCCTGCCGCAGGGCGGATGCCGCGGTATTTTTCCTCAATCAAATCTTCCTGCGAAAGGTTTTCATGCGTGCCATAGCCCCATTCGCGGCGCACACGGCGATGCAACCATTCGGCAAACGCCTCCGCCAACCGGTCGGCCAGCGCTTCGGCCATAATGGCGTTGTAATCGTCATGGTCGGCCTTGAATTTTTTGACCAATTCACCGAGGCCGTGGCCGGTGGTAACAGCGAAGGCGCCGAGATAATCCGGCGCGCCTTTGGGCGCAACAAAATCCGCCAGACACCAGTTCGGCGTGCCGTCCTCCTTGGCGATCTGCTGCCGCAAAAAATGAAACGTCGTCAGCGCCTTCGAACGTGAAGTGTCAGTGTATAGTTCGACATCGTCCCCTGCCCGGTTCGCCGGGAAAAAGCCATAGATACCGGATGGCTGGAGCAATTTTTCGGAAACGATCTTTTCGAGCAGCTTTTGGGCATCCGCAAAGAGCTTGCGCGCCTCTTCGCCGTGCGTTTCGTGCTGGAGAATTTTCGGATACACGCCGCGCAATTCCCACGTATGGAAAAACGGCGACCAATCGATGACCTCAATTAGTTCCTGAAGCGACGGCGCAATAGCCCGGCCGCCGGTAAATTCCGGCTGCGGCAAATCGTCGTATTTCAGCTTCGGCGCATTCGCGCGGGCAGCTTCGATGCTGACCAGTTTCACCTTCGGCCCGGCATGCTGCGTGCGCAATTTCTCATATTCCTCGCGCACTTGCGCGGCAAATTTCGGCTTCTGTTCGCCGCTAATCAGGCTGCTTGCCACGGGCACGGCGCGGCTGGCGTCGTTCACATGCACGACGGGTTCGTGATAGTTCGGCGCGATTTTCACAGCTGTATGCGCTTTACTGGTAGTCGCACCACCGATGAGCAACGGCAGCTTCAACCCTTCGCGCTCCATCTCACGCGCGACGTGGACCATCTCGTCCAGCGAGGGCGTGATGAGCCCGCTCAGGCCGATGATATCGGCCTTGCTCTCCCGCGCGGCCGCGAGGATTTTTTCGCACGGCACCATGACGCCGAGGTCAATGACTTCGTAGTTATTGCAGGCCAGCACGACGCCGACGATGTTTTTGCCGATGTCATGGACGTCGCCCTTGACGGTGGCCAAAACAATGCGGCCGGCGACCTCCCGTTCGGCTAGTGAAGACTTTTCTGATTCTGCTTTTCCTGCTCTTCCTTGAGCTTGCGGGCCTGGCCCGCCTGCCGAAGGGCGTTCAGCGTCGCTTCGTTGAGGCGGCGAAACCGCTCCTCCGCGCGCTGGCGTCTGGAAGAATCCTCTCCGGGTTGATCCGGAGTTAAAATCTGGATCGTTATTGTGTTCATTAAGGTAATTATCAGCTATTATCCCGCCTGTTTCAAGGAGTTTTTGAATAGAGTCGTGCAATTGCCCGCTAAGCCAGATAATGTCGCGGTTAACCGGATTCTCGAAATTCGTGTTATCTACGACAATAATGCTCAGCTTACCGGAACTCGAGCCAAGCGGGTTTGAAACAAGTGATAAAATAGTTCGTGCCGCCTGGAAATGTCCACGGGCAGCGCGAGTCAGTGGGACTAGACGGCCGGTTTCTTTGGCACCCCGGCGCAGAATATTGATAACTGCCCTTTCCCATGGGCAATAAACGAAACGGATTTGCACGTCACAACCATGCGCAAGAGCGATTTCAATATGCTTCCTACTACGGGCTTCGTCCTGAAGCGTTCCGTCCATTAGAATATGCGCCGTGCGCTCGACTTCCGCCTGGCGGGTAGCTGTGGTTTTGCCGCTGCCTTGCCCACCAGCATTGAATGCAATAAGACTTTCCGGCGGCAATGCCTCCAATTTCCTTTGATAAAACCAATCAATAAACGCCCCCGCCGGAGCAAGAGTGGCGACACTCCAACGCCGGCGAGTCTCAAGATTTTCCGCAAAATCGGCGCTCAATTCCTGAGCGCAATTGCGATCAAGCACATTTGCAAACTCGCGCTGGTATCGTTTTGCCGTCTCATCCAAATCAGCGGCGAGTTCCGCGGCGAATTTCTCCTCAATCTCCTGCTCCTTGTCGGAAAGGCCGGGAAAGGGCGCGTAGGAAAAGCCTTCACACAGCACAACCATTTCGTTGCCCCGTTGCTGCCGCGCCAGCTTGCGCAACTCGCGAATCCGTTGATTTAGCTTTTTCTCCGCCTCCATGAACGGTTGCAAATACGCGACGGCTTTTTTCATCACGCGCGCGGATTTGACGACCTGTGGCAAAAACATTTTGCCCGCGCCGAATAAATCACCGACGACGTTCATTCCCGCCATGAGCGGCCCTTCGATGACGGCGAGCGGCTTGCCGAGCTTTTGCCGGGCTTCCTCCGCATCGGCCTCAATGAAATCCACGATACCTTTCACCAGCGCGTGCTGGAGCCGCTCTTCAACTGCGCCTTTGCGCCATTCGTCTTCGATGATTTCAACTTTGCCCTTTTGCTTTACGGATTCGGCAAATTTAATGAGCCGCTCGGTCGCGTCCGGACGGCGATTGAGCAAAACATCCTCGACCAACTCGAGCAAATCCTTCGGCACTTCGTCATAGACCGCCAGTTGCCCGGCATTGACGATGCCCATGTCGAGCCCCGCACGGATGGCATGGTACAAAAACGCACTGTGCATCGCCTCGCGCACGACATTATTGCCGCGGAATGAGAACGAAATATTGCTGATACCGCCGCTCACTTTCGCCAGCGGCAGATGTTTCTTAATCCATTCGGTCGCGCGAATGAAATCCTCGGCATAATTCGCGTGCTCTTCCATTCCCGTGCCGACGGTCAGGACGTTGGGGTCGAAAATAATGTCCTGCGGCGCGAACCCGGCTTTTTCCACGAGCAAATCATAGGCGCGTTTGCACACCTCGATTTTGCGCTCGAACGTATCGGCCTGGCCGCGTTCGTCAAATGCCATCACGACCACTGCCGCGCCGTATTGGCGCACCAGTTTCGCGTGGTGCAAAAATTTTTCTTCGCCTTCCTTGAGCGAAATGGAATTGACGATGGCCTTGCCCTGAAGGCATTTCAGGCCCGCTTCGATGACTTCCCATTTCGAGGAATCCACCATCACGGGGACTTTGCAGATGTCCGGCTCAGCGGCGATGAGATTGAGAAATCGCGTCATGGCCGCGACGCCATCAATCATCCCCTCGTCCATACATACGTCAATGACCTGCGCGCCGTTTTCGACCTGTTGCCGGGCGATGGTCAGCGCCGAATCGTAATCGCCTGCCTTGATAAATTGGGCGAATTTCGGCGAGCCGGCAATGTTCGTACGCTCGCCGATATTCAGGAAATTGGAATCCGGCCGCACCGTCAGCGCGTCCAAACCGCTCAGGCGCAAGTATGGCTCGATAACCGGGACTTTGCGCGGGGCCACACTTTTTACCGCCTCGGCCACCGCTTTGATATGCGCAGGCGTGGTGCCGCAACAACCGCCAATAATATTCAGCCAGCCGTTTTGCGCCCACTCTTGCAACTGTGGCGCAAAGGTCTCCGGCGTCTCTGGAAAACCGGTCGGCAGCAAGGGATTGGGCAGGCCCGCGTTGGGATGCGCGCTGACATAGACCGGCGCGATGCCCGAAAGCTCTTCCATGAGCGGGCGCAATTCTTTTGGCCCGAGCGCGCAATTCATACCCACGCTCAGCAGCGGCACCTGCGAAATGGAATCCCAAAACGCCTCGACCGTCTGACCGGTCACCCCGCGATTGCTGCCCGCCTGGATGAAGGTCACGGATGCGAGAACCGGCACAGTTTTCTTGCCCGGCTCAATTTTTCCGCCATATGGCAGGGCGTTGATGCCCCGCTCTGCGAAAACTTTTTGAATTGCGAAAAACGCCGCCTTGGCGTTTAACGTGTCAAAAATCGTTTCCACCAGGAGGACATCCGCGCCGCCATCCAGCATGCCATAGATCTGCTCTGAATAGGCGGTCACCAATTCGTCATACGTCGTGCCGCGCGCGCCGGGGTCGTTCACATCCGTCGAAATCGAAGACATCTTCGTCGTCGGCCCAATCGCCCCGGCGACATAACAAATCCGCCCGGGCTGGGCTTTCTCGACTTTTTCGACGGCACGCCGCGCACATTCCGCACCCGTATGGGCAATTTCGCGCGCGAGTGATTCCATCCCATATTCCTCCAGGGAGGTGGACTGGGCATTAAATGTGTTCGTCTCGATGATGTCGGCACCGGCTTCGAGGTATTGGGTATGAATTTCTTCAATAACCTGCGGCTGGGTGATATTGAGCAGGTCGTTGAGGCCCTTGAGGGGCTTGCCGTGCCATTGGGCAAAGCGCGCGCCACGAAACGCCGCCTCATCCAGCTTGTGCCGCTGGATCATCGTGCCCATGGCGCCGTCCAGGATGACGATGCGCTCGCGCAACAGGCGTTGGAGATGTTCAATTTTATCCGGCATTGGTTAAATCTCGTTGCCGGAGAATCTATCGGAAGAAAGGCCGGGATGCAAATTAAAAATCAACGTATCTGGATATGATGATACGTTAAATTGCTTAAACCCTCACCTATTGCTACTTTAGGTAAACTGGCCCGTTTTATTGGGTATTAAACACCTGAAACCGGCTGCCCGGAACGAAGCCTGCGACATCGCCGCCGCTGAAGCCAAGGTATACATCCGTGTGGTACAACGGATCGTCAGGCAGGCCGGGCTTGTAATTGTCCGGATAAACCGGACTGGCAGGAATATATTTCGTGAAGATGGGATGATAGGGCGGGAACGGGAACGTGACGACTTCGTAAACGCCCAAAAGGGTACGCTGCACTGATTTGTCAAAGCCCTGAACGACGCCCGTCGTGACCCCTGCGGCCGGCCCGTCCCACACTGTGGTTTGTTCCACGGAAGACCGCAGCTGGCCCAGGCGCACCACTTCGGCAGTGTTACTGATACCACGCCCGAGCTTTTCCTCGGGACCGGCGCAACCGGAGGTGAAGACCGCTACCGTAACGAACAACGCAAGAAGTGAGAGGGCATTTCGCATAAAGATTGTTATCTGTCCGCACCTTACGCCTCTTTTCAAAAACTGTAAAGCGTTTTATTGCAACGCTCATGCTTTTGGTATAGGCTCCTTTCAAGTTCATCGCTTCGGGTACATCGCCCTCCCTTTCCCAAAGTTATTCACACCCCTGTGAATAAAAATGTGAATAGATTTTCACATTTCTGTCACATAGTTGTAACAAACATTAAAGATAGTTAATTAGGCAATTGTTTGCTCTTTTACGCCAAAAACTATGAAAAAAATCCTCATTCTGACCGCCGGTTTCGGAGATGGCCATAATGCAGCCGCTCGCGCCCTGCGCGACGCCATTGAGCTGGCTGATGAGGACGCGCGCGCCGAAACTGTCGACCTGTTTGCCGACAGCTATGGCGCCTTCAATACCCTCGCGCGCAAAACCTACCTCGGCATGGTCGCTTACGCGCCGAAATTGTGGGGGCATTTCTACTCAATGCTCGAGAATCCCTTCGTCGAAAAACAGCTCGGCAGTTTTACCCGCATGCAGAATACGCTGGAAAAAATCCTCGGCGAGAGCCAGCCTGACTGCGTTGTTTCCACCTACCCTGTTTACGGCCACGTCGTCAAAAAAATTTACGCCAATCATCACGAACGGCCGTTTCGTTTCATCACCGTCGTCACCGATTCCATCACCATTAATTCCGCCTGGTTCCGCGCGCCGGCTGATTACTTCTGCGTGGCCAATGACGCGACGGCTGAGGTTTTGATGAAAAACGGCGTGCTAGAAAGCCAAATCAAAGTTCTGGGCTTTCCCGTGAGCCCCATCTTCACAGAAAATAAGAATGATCTTCCCCAGCCCATCGGCGATGAACCGCGCCGCATCCTTTACGTCATCAACACCGGGAAAAAGAAAGCCGGCAAAGCGATTGACCGCCTGCTCGAAATCGATGACGTACACCTGACTATCACTGCCGGGCGCGATCCGGAACTGCGCGCCAAGCTCATCGAACGCACGCGCGACATGGAACATCGGGTCAAGGTCCTCGGCTGGACGAACCAAATGCCTGAGCTGCTCATGTCGCACCATCTCATCATCGGCAAAGCCGGCGGCGCGATCGTACAGGAAGCCATCGCGGCGCGCTGCCCGATGATTATCAACCAGGTCATCCCCGGCCAGGAGGAAGGCAATGCCGAGTTGATCGAAAAGGCGAACATCGGCGCTGTCGTGGAAAAGAACAAAGAAGTGGCCGAGGCGGTTGAAATGGCCTTTGAGAAAAAAGCCGCGCTTTGGAACGAGTGGAAGAAAAATTTGAAGAAAGTCAGCCGTCCTGACGCCGCTTTGAAGATCGCCGAACTCGTTTTGGACGAGTCGGAATCGGGGTTTCCCGGGGGAAAAGCGGTAAAGCTGTTTGACAGCACGCCCGAGCGGGTGATGCGCAACCAGCAACCGGCCAACAGCGCCCCTGCTGCCAGTTCCGCACAAATGCTCCTGTGCGATTTTCATATTCACACGAATTACTCCGACGGCAAGCTCAGCGTGCCGGAGATCATTGATTTTTATGGCGAGCGCGGGTTTGATTGCATCTGCATCACTGACCATTTGGCCGATCCTAAACGCCTTCTTGGCAAACTGGCTGAGCTGGCCAATTGCACGCTCGGCCAGGAACAGGTCGCCGAATATTTTTCCGTCATTGAAAAGGAACGCCAGCGCGCCTGGCGCCGTTACAAGATGCTCGTCATGACGGGCATTGAGTTCAACAAGGACGGCTACAGCCGCAAAACCTCGGCGCACCTGCTCGGCATTGATTTGAAGTCGCCGATTGATTGCGGATTGGAGATTCCTGAAATCATTGAAAAAATCCATGAACAGGGCGCGCTAGCCGTTGCCTCGCACCCGCACATCATGAAAAGCGAATGGGGCAAGAACACGCTTTACCTCTGGGAAAATCAGGAGAAGTTCGCGCCGCTGATCGACGCGTGGGAAATCGCCAACCGGAATAATATCTTCAACGACATCGGTCTCAAGCGGCTGCCGTTCATTGCTAATAGCGATTTCCACAAGCCCAAGCATATCTATTCGTGGAAGACGCTCATCCATGCGGAAAAAGATTACGAAGCAATCAAGGACTGCATCCGCCGCAACGAACACGTGGCCATCACGCTCTATCGGGATTTCGCGGCCAGCGCCAAAGGCGTGAAGCACGGTTTCGAAAATCCCGCCGGCATGCCGCACCTGTTCGAAGAACGCCTCTCGCTGCAGGCCCAAGCCGTGAATCACTAACGCAGAAAATCGCGTTGTAGGGTTTCCATCAAATCGCGATAGACGCGCATCAATTCCCCATGCCGATCTGTATTGCCCCCTGCTAGATCTACCGGCGCATTCATTGCCGTGGCATAGCGTTCCGATAACGCCGCACTCTCATCATCCGTATCGAAAGATTGTAGCAGTTCGCTCACCTTCCCTCTCAATTCTTTTGCCCTGGAAATTTTCTTCAATGCTGCACGCGCGGTCATTTCCCCGGCGCTAACCTTCTTCAGCAAACCGCACTCGAATAGACGGCAACGTTTCGGACGTTCATTGTAAATTTTGCAGAGCTTGCCATCAAAGCAGGCGCACGGCTGCGCGAAGGCAATCTTCACCCGCCCTTTTTTCTTGAGCGATAGCCCCAGCCTCGCCAGCCGTTTTGCGTCGTCGCCCGCCCGCAATTCCACGTCAGCGAAGAGTGTGCCATCGCAGCATAGGCCGCAGTTGGGACAGAGTTGGTCAACGGTGTTCATTTAGGACGCAAAAGCATATACATCATAAAAGGTGTTACAAGTGTTACAGCATGGATTAAGTATATCTATTTGAGTCAGCCCGCCCTATGCTGAATGGATGAATGGCCTGACTCTTTTTGGTCTGTTTGCGGTAACGGCGATGCTGGTATTTTATGCGCTGGAGAACCGCAGTCCGTGGTTCATCCTGGCCTTTGCCGGAGCTTGTGCCCTGGGCTCCATCTACGGATTTTTGCAGGGAGCGTGGCCTTTTGGTTTGGTGGAAGCGATTTGGGCGCTGGTCGCAGCCAGACGCTGGTGGCAGCAGCGAAAACTGTCTCCGTAGACATACAAATATAACGGCGGCGGTGTCTATAGTGTGAACTGAAAAACGCTATGGCCAATAATGATGATCCGCAGGAAAACACATTCGCCGTTTTAAGTGCCGCCATTTCGAGTTTACTGTGCCTGCTCATCCTCTTTTTGGTGACAAGGCCGATGGCTCGCGTACTCTCCACACCGTGGGACGAATGGTTGCTGGCTCCGCTGCTTACCCTGGTTCCAATGGGCTTTACGCTCATCCTCCTTTACCACAGCGCATGGCATTTGGAATGGTCTGGGCTCAAACGCATCCTGCTTTGCCTTCTCGCATCGTGCATCATTTGGGGAATTAACCTGGTTCTCCTTTGTTTAATCGCGGCCTTCGGGGCCTTCAATGTATCGTTCATATCAAAATAATTATCCTGAGATATGTGCCCGCTTATCTCCA